>NZ_CP015196.1:1137500-1437500 GCF_001623565.1 Streptococcus marmotae
GTCTTCTCTTTTTTGATGTTGACGCAATCAAAATCCGCTTTTTGAAGTTTTCATCTTCCGAAATCCAAAGGCATTTCGTTTAATGACTTTGATAAGATTGTTGGTAGCTTCCAATTTAGCGTTGGAATAAGGTAATTCCAAGGCGTTTAAAATCTTGTCCTTATCCTTTAGAAACGTCATAAATACCGTCTGGAAAATAGGGTTAACAGTGGCTATTTCTTGTTCAATTAGGTCAAAGAAATGATCTGAGTTTTCTCTTGGAAATGGAATAAAAGAAGTTGATAGAGTTCATAATGTTGTCGTAACTCATCTGAGTAGGATAGGAGCTTGTCTAAGATTTCCTTATTGATCAAATGCATGCGAAAGGTCGGGCGGTAAAACCGCTTGTCACTGAGTTTACGACTGTCCTGTTGGAGTAAATCAGTCCAGTGGACTGATTTAGCCCGAGCTCAGAAATAAAAAAGCGAGGTTTCCAGTAGCGTTTTAAGACACAGTATTTCTGGGATTTTCTGTCGAATTGATTCATGATTTGTATGCGGACACGGTTCATAGCACGACTGAGGTGTTGTACAACGTGGAAGCGATCAAGTACTATTTTGGCATGTAGGAGTGAAACGGTCTGGGAATAGACTGTTTCAGCCTGAGCTCAGAAATTGGCTCTTTTCAGAGTTTGATGTTAAATGAGTGTGACTTGAATTTTTTCTATACTTGTTTAAAGATGCAAAACCGATTCTTAGTTTGAGTAAGAATCGGTTTGTATTTGATTTAAAAATGTAATTCATCTGGTAAGACAATTGTTTCCTGGCCTTTTTTATCAATTACAAGTAATTTTCGTGGATAGAGTGGGTCATATGGAATCTGTAAGTCAATGGAGATAGCATTTTGATAATGCTCTTGTGAAAAGGTGATAGTTATTTTTCCTTTGTTATTTGTGAGTTGAAATCGGATAATGGATTTCAAGGGGATAACGTGTTTTAGGTAGTTGTCAATGATATACCAAATGCTATCTATGACGTTTCCTGGTAGTGAGGTGACAGTGCTGAAGCTAGCATATCTGCCGGTAGTATTTGTAAATGCCATAATTATTCCTCTTATTTGTAAGAAAAAAGCCTGAAAATCAGGTTTTTCTGCATGCAACTTTAACGATTTCGTAGTTCTAAATATCGTTTGTACCAAATATTGACATAGGCTTGAGAGAAGGGGCCGCGTTTGTTATTGATCCAGTCTACGAGGATTTTGACGTTTTCTTTGAGAATGAAGTCAATGTCAGCTGGATACTTCATCTGTCTACGGTGACGTTCGTATTCATCAACATCTAATAAGCGTTTTTCCCCATCGACAAAGACTTTGACATCAAGGTCGTAGTCAATGTATTTGAGGGCTTCGTTGTCAAGAACGAAAGGACTTGCTAGATTGCAGTAATAGGAAACACCGTTTTCACGGATCATGGCAATGATGTTAAACCAATATTTCTTATGAAAATAGACAATGGCGGGTTCTCTAGTGACCCAACGTCTGCCATCATTTTCGGTGACCAAGGTATGATTGTTTACACCGATAATAGCATTTTCTGTTGTTTTTAGTACCATGGTATCGCGCCAGGTGCGGTGCAATAAACCATCATGTTTATAACTCTGAATTGTAATAAAGTCGCCTTCTTTTGGTAATTTCACTTGGTTACCAACTTTCTACAATTTAAGTTTAATCTCCATTATTATATCATAACTTTTAAGGAATAGGAAAAATTTTTACTGGCTCTTGTTCTTTGTTCGGAAATTGAAGGCTTATTTGTCAGAGAAATTCGCGTAAGGCACTTTTTAGTTGCTGGTAATCGTAACCTTTGCGCATGAGAGCTTGTATTAAGCGTTGTTTCAATTCATAACCGTCGTATTTGCGACTATATTTGCGGTATTGTTTCTCAAGTTCTTTTTGAAGGAGTTCTTCTTCTAGTTCTTCATCGGATGTCAATTCGAGAGAGCGTTGAGCAGCCTTCGCTTGTGTATAGGTAAATCCTTTTGTCATCAACGATTGGATTAACTTATCCTGCAAAGCTTTATGAGGGAGTTTGCTGGAATATGTTCTGCATACCTTTTGGGCAACACGCTCTGCAATTGCTGTAAAATCCATCTTTTGGAGTTCTTCTTCAATGAGTGAAAGAGCAATACCTTTTTGAGACAGTTTTTGCTTGAGAACGTGTGGTCCCTTGTCGCCGGATAATTGGTTTTGGTATAGAAAGGTTTCAACATATTTTGAGTCATTAATCCAATTGTCAGCCTCAAGGTTGTCAAGAATTTTAGGAATAATACTTGGTTCAAGCTCGTATTTCTCCAAATAGAGTTGGACTTCCTTGCGGGTACGTTGTTTGAAAGAGAGATAGTAGAGTGCAAGATTTTTTCCGTAGGATAGCTGGGCAAAGGTTTGAATTTCAATCAGTTCTGCTGGTGTGATGTCCTTGTCTTTGCTGAGCATGAAACGAACAATGGTATCTTCTGTAATGTAGAGTTGCTGTTCCTTATCTAGTTCGAGGAGATAGAGTCGCTTTTTCTTTTCAAGTTTTGTAATTTTCATTCTTTCATTATACACGAAATTTAGGTAAAATAGTATCATGAGAATACAAGTAAAACAACGGTTTGCCCTAAAGATTAAGCGAATGGGGATCAATGGCGAAGGAATTGGTTTTTATCAGAGGACCTTGGTTTTTGTTCCTGGAGCTTTAAAGGGTGAGGAAGTCTATTGTCAGGTGACGGCTGTCAAACGAAATTTTGTCGAGGCTCGGTTGCTCAAGGTCAATCGTCCTTCCAAGTTTCGAGTAGAGCCAGAATGCCCTTTATATGAGGCATGTGGTGGCTGTCAAATCATGCATTTGCGATATGATCGTCAGTTGGACTTTAAAACAGATTTGTTGCAACAAGCACTGAAGAAATTTCAACCAGCTGGTTTTGAAGGGTATGAGATTCGGCCGACAATTGGGATGAAAGAGCCGAAATATTATCGTGCTAAATTACAGTTTCAAGTGCGTCCGATTAAAGGGAAAGTACAGGCTGGCTTGTATGCGGAGCATTCTCATCGCTTGATTGCCATTCAGGATTGTTTGGTACAAGATCAGGTGACACAGGCTGTAATCAATCACGTGACGATTTTATTAACCAAGCACCGGATTCCGATTTATGATGAGCGTAGGAGTGGTGGCATTCGGACGGTCATGGTAAGACGAGCTCGGGAGACTGGTGAGATTCAGTTGATTTTTGTGATCTCTAGTCAAGTTAACTTAACTCGATTAGTAAAAGAACTTGTAGAGGAATTTCCAAAAATTGTGACGGTAGCAGTCAATTGGCACACCAAGAAGTCCAGTGAGATTTATGGCGATAAGACAGAAATTATTTGGGGTCAGGAGGCTATTCGTGAGTCTGTCTTGGATTATATATTTTCCCTTTCTCCGCGTGCTTTTTACCAGTTGAATCCAGAGCAGACAGAAATTCTGTATGGGGAAGCTGTTAAGGCACTAGATATTCAAGGGCATGAGCAGTTGATTGATGCCTATTGTGGTGTAGGAACGATTGGCTTTGCCTTTGCAAAAAAGGTGAAGAGTTTGCGTGGAATGGATATTATTCCAGAAGCCATTGAGGATGCGAAACGCAATGCGGCAGTGCTAGGATTGGATAATACCCATTATGAAGCAGGATTTGCGGAGGAGATTATTCCACGTTGGTACAAGGAAGGGTATCGGGCTGATGCCCTCATTGTCGATCCGCCGAGGACAGGATTAGATGAGCGATTACTTGAAACCATTGTGCGTTATCAACCAGAAAAAATGGTCTATGTATCCTGCAATGTATCAACCTTGGCACGTGATTTGGTTCAGTTGGCAAAGGTCTATCAAGTAGACTATATTCAGTCAGTTGATATGTTTCCCCATACCGCAAGGACCGAGTGTGTGGTGAAGCTACAAAAAAGGGATGCTGAAAAACCTGTATTTTAAGCAGATTCTCCACTATTATATTTTTAGTTAGACATTAGTTTTGAAGATTTACGTAAAGATGATATGTTAGATTTATTTTTTGGCTTGCTAAATTTCAAGTTCAAGTTAGCCAGTCTGTAAAAATTCTCTAGGAGATTTGTAACCCAATATCTTCTTTGGATAGTTATTAATCCAGTTTTCAATAAATGCGACTTGTTGCTGCGTCGCAGTTTTGCTTCCCTTAGGCAACCAACGCCGGATGAGTCTATTATGATTCTCATTAGTTCCTCTCTCCCAAGAGGAATAAGGATGGGCATAATAAATGTTCTCAGGATCAAAAACATCTGCCAAGCGACTGAATTCAGGCCCGTTATCAGCTGTGATTGAGTTAATTTGATACTCTCTGAGGATCATTTTCAGAGCTTGATTGACTGAAGACGCGGACTTATCGGGAATAAGCGGGAATAAGTCGGATGATTTGATAACGACTCTTTCTATCAGTTAGAGTCAACAGACACTCGTTTTTTGCCCGTGTTTGAATAACCGTATCAATTTCAACATCACCAACATTCTCACGCTGATTAATGCTTTTTGGCCGTTCCTCAATCGATTTTCCAGCCGGCTTAAAGTTGGGACTCGCTTGCTTTTTCTTCGTTTTCTCTTTTCGAGGATAAAGCATGTCATCCTTGGTCAATCCTAAGTGTCCATGATGAATCCAGTAGTAAATGGTGGAGACGGAGACAGGTATCCCTTTTGCTTTTACCATCATCTCAGGAGAGTATTTCTGTTTGATGTAGTGAAGAATCTTTTCTTTGAGTCCCTTGGTTAGGGAAGCCTGCTTCACAGAATGTTTACGATTGTTTTGATAGGCTTCTTGAGCGAAGTCAGCTGAGTAGATTATTTCAAATTTTCCTTTACGCACTTGTTGTCTAACCTGACCACGTTTGACTTCGTTGTGAATAGTTTGAGGAGCTTTTTCTAATCTTCTAGCGATTTCACGATTTGAGAACCCTTCTTGAAGCCAACGCTCAATCATTCTACGCTCAGCTAGTGTCAAATGTCTTCTTTTTGGTGTATAATAGTTTTGCATCTCAGAATCTTTCTAATTGTTGTTGTGGTGATTACAATTATATCTTTCTGAGATGTTTTTTAATGCCCTTGACTGGCTAACTTCATTTTAGAACTTTCGTTATTTTTTGGCTTGAGTGGAGTTTTCATTCGTTTTTTAGAATTACCATCATACTGAAAGATAGTACATTAAAAGAAAACGAATATCCTAGCACTGCACTCCAATAATGAGGCAATAGAAAAACATTTTTTATGCACCCAATTTCCTGTACTTTACAGGAGACGGGTCAGTTAATCTCTGTTGAATTCTATAAATCAAAAAATCTAAAGCTGTATAGTGCTAACTCTGATACAATAGATGATTTTTTAAGGTTTGTTTGATTAGAGTAAGTAGATGACAGTTTGAGGAAAGAACTTAATAAGATCCAGAAAACCTTAAATAATCTACATCGTCAGGGGAAACAACTGGTAACGATGAGACTAGAGAATTGAGTGATGCAATATATCAAGCTAAGTATTCCAAAATACCAAACATACTAAGAGTAGTAGTGAAGAAAGCTCCGACGAGAGAGAGTACTCACTACTTTTTCTTTATGTTAAAGTAGAAGTGTCTTATTAAGTCGTGCTCTCTTTAGGGGCTAGACGTCGCATCAAAAACTGGCAAGACACCTGTTTGACATGTTATAAAAAATAAGTTGCCAAATACTTGCTTATCACGTTTAGATTCAAAAAGATTGACTATTATTGATTGCGTTATAATTTGGTTAGGATTCTTTTTTATACTGGAAGTGTAAAAAGATGAGGAGGTACAATATGACCATTCTTTTAGAAATCAAGGGGTTGACAAAACAATATCACAATCAGCTAGTGCTTAATCAAGTTTCCATTCAGGTGGAAAAAGGGACAGTTTATGGTCTATTAGGCCCGAATGGTGCTGGGAAGTCAACCCTCTTAAAATTGATTACAAGGACGATTCCAAAAACTTCAGGTGAGATTCTATTTGAAAATCACCCCTTAGAGGTCAGTGATCTACGGCGGATAGGTGCGATTATTGAACATCCAGCTATTTATCCTAACCTGACTGCTTATGAAAATTTAGAAGTGTTAGCTACCTTATTGCAGATAGAAAAGGCTAGAATCAATGAGGTACTCATGATTGTTTCTTTGAGTCAGACAGGTAAGAAATTGGTTAAGGAATTTTCCTTAGGGATGAAGCAACGGCTTGGAATTGCTATGGCCTTGTTGAATCATCCTTCTTTGTTGATTTTGGATGAGCCGACAAATGGTCTAGATCCTCTTGGTATTCAGGAGCTGAGAGAACTGATTCGTAGTCTTTCGCAGGAGGGGATGACCATCATTTTATCAAGTCATATTTTAAGTGAGGTTCAGCAGGTAGCAGATAAAATTGGCATTATCAATCAAGGGCATGTCAGCTATGAGGGAGAAAATAGTACTAGCCAAGCTGAATTGGAGAACTTGTTTATGGAGATAATCAAACGAGAAGGAGTGTCACAATGATGCGATACCTAAAAACCGAATGGATAAAAGAAAGGAGAGCTGCGAATGCCCAACTAGTCTATCTTGTACCCATTGTTTTTGTTGTTTTTAATGTGCTCATGGTCAGTCTTATGGGGGAAAGTCCAGCTGGGAAAAGTTATCTAATGGCTACGTCTTTTAATTGGTACCCTATTCTCATTTTACCGATTGTATTGAGTCTTTTAGTGGTCAATATCATTGGGAAAGAAAAAACAGAGCATCTTGATCTGTACCGTAGGCAAAATGTGAGTATGGTAGGGCTGTTGCTATCTAAGCAACTGATGGTCATTGCTGAACTCCTACTGATTTTTGTTTTGTCCTCCCTTGCAGTCTATGCTGTTGGAAGACTCATGTTTCATGAAGTTATCTTTCTTAGTATGCTTGCGTTAGCAACGCTATGTCTCTTTATAGGGAGTTTACCGATTGTTGCTCTATCATTTTTGTTAATGAAAGTGATCCAGAAAAAGATACCAGTTATTCTCATCAATTTTATCTGTACCTTTCCAGCTGCGCTGATTGCACCGACTAGCAAATGGTTTTTCTTTCCTTGGTGCTACAATTTGCGAATATTGAGCCCAGTGGTTGGCGTACATCCAAATGGAACCTTTCTGGAAACAGGCTCTCCCTTGTTGCATTTAGAGGCGACTTATCTGGGATTGGTTCTGAGCTTACTGGTTTTTCTTCTTACTATCTTGTTGACAGTAGTCATAGAAAGGAGGTTCAGTCATGCTTAGGATGCTCCAATCGTACTGGCAGAGAACTAAGCGAACACCCGTAAGAATAATCATCTGGCTCTGTCCGTTAGTGTTTGCTCTCGTCTGTATTGCCTATATGTCTAGTTCACCAGCCATCAAAGGCCATGAAGTTGATGCTTTCTTTGAGGGGTATGCTATCGTTGCTTCTTTTTCGATTAGCTTTTTTGTTCCGATGTTGTACGAAATTGATCAACAAGCAGGTCGCTATGGCAATGAATTGCGCTCTGGCATATCTAGGACAATACTCTTTATAGCTCGTTTTTTATTTATCGCCTTGCTGCTAGCTGTGATTGAATTATTAGCGGTACTTCCTTTTCTTATGTTTCTACTATTTACAGGAATCACTGTGCACATCTTTGATTTTCTATGTTTACTAGCGCTGTGTCTTATTACGCTAATGAGCATAATTCCTACTTATCAATTTCTGAGCTTGAAATTCCAGTATTCAGGCAGTATCGGACTGGGGGCTTTCTTTACCCTAGCAAGTTTATTACTCGGGACAACGGAGTTAGGGCAGAATATTTGGTATTTCTTTCCCTATGTTTATCCGATTAAATTAGTATTTAGTTATGCGAAGCAGACACTTAGCTTAGAGGAATTGATGATGTTTGGCGTTTTTTCAATCTTTTTTATGTTCATTAGTCTTTTCCTATTTTCTTTTTGGTATAATAAATGGGATGGCACGGTCAAATTGGAGGAATAAAATGAAGCTGCTAATCATAGACGACGATGTGGATTTGTTGAAGTTGTTAAGACAGACCTTTGAAAAAGAATATCAGGTGGAGACTCTTGATGATGCTCGAAAACTTGAGCCGAACCAATTAAATAGATATGATTTGATGATTCTAGATGTGATGATGCCTGGAATGAGTGGTTTTGATTTTTTAGAGAAATACCGCTCGCTTATTGATGTCCCAGTTCTCTTATTAACGGCAAAAGATTTTGAACAAGACAAGGTTGAGGGCTTTGCCCTAGGAGCGGATGATTATATAACCAAACCGTTTTCTCTGAAAGAAATCAGAGCAAGAGTTGCAGCGCATTTGCGGAGGGAACGACGAGAAAAGCATACAAGACTGGTTGATTACCCAGTATCTTGTGATTTGCTCTCGAGACGAATCTATGTAGACAATCTTGAAATTCCTTTAACCAGTAGCGAATATGAAATTTGCATATTATTGTTGAACAATAAGTCACAAGTATTTTCCAAGGAGAGAATCTACACAAGTGTCTATGGATATGATGCAAGTGGTGATAGTACAACGACTATTACAGAGAGGATAAAGTTGATTCGCAGTAAATTTGAAGAGGGACAAATCAATCCAATTAAAACAATTTGGGGAGTGGGCTACAAATGGGAAATACAAAGAGTTTGACGTATTTAATCAGCAAGTATGCTATCTTAGAATTGCTGTATACCCTGTTGGTTATTGTGTCCTTTTTTCTTAGCTTGAATTTTCTCATCAATAGGGGCTGGATTTATCCCGCTAATCATGCAGATAGGGTCTCAAGCAAGATTGGAACAGCCTTTCAAGATCCTGATTGGACACCGACAGAAGTCCCTTTTTATTATGATATACTCTACGTAGAGAATGGAGAAGTTCTAAAAAATACCATAGAGAAAAGATTTGATGATCAGGTTATCAAAGCCAGGAAAGATGGACAGGTTATAGGAGATGAGATTATTGGCTCCCGCGTTTTTAAGTTCTATCAAGTAAATCAGAAAGAACTAGTTCTCAGCTATACGATTAGTGTCATACCAACTTCTGAAAAAATGTATCGATTCTGCAAGAATTTTGAAGTCGTGTATCTGACGACTTTTTTCGCTGTTTGGTTATTAGGATTTGCCGGCATGATTATCCGCTCTTCAGGCATTTTAAAAAAGGAAATTCGGAAGATTTCCGAAGATAATGATCATATCAAGAATATGGAGTTAGATTATGAACGTTCCTTTTCTCAGTATGAAGAGATTGATGGAGTGCTACAGTCGCTAGATATTCTGTCTCGTGATTTAAAGGAGACCTTGAGTGCGCAGTGGGATATGCAGATGCGGCAAAAAGAGATGATTGAAGCTGTTACCCACGATATTCGCACTCCAATTACCTTGATTAGAGGGAATATCGAACTATTGCAGGAAGACTATCCTGACCTTTCTAGCGAGCGTGTGTCTGATATTGTTAATGGCATGGAGCGCCTAGAAAGCTATATTGAAAAGTTGAAACATTTCTCCTATTTGATTGAAAATAAGAAGGAAGAGGTGCGCGCAGAAGTTTTGGATTATTGGATTGCTCTCTTATCTAGTATGTGCCGTGCCAATGGTGTTGAATTAAGCATTCTTCAAAGAGAGAAGAGTCTAGTTCAATTGGATAAGGAGGCAATTGCGGTTGCTTTACAAAATCTCCTAACGAATGCTATGGAACATTCAGACAAGGGAAGTTGCATTTCGGTATCCTTTTGTGATAGCAGAAATGAGTTTTCCATTCTGGTCAGAGATGAAGGAAGCGGATTTGATCGAGCTCTATTGCCTGTTTTGACCAAAAAATTTATTTCCAGTAAGACCAGCGAGGTGGCTAGTAAACACGGTTTGGGCTTATCTATTGTCAATAAGATTGTCACCGCAAATAATGGCAAGCTGTATTTGAGTAATCGTGTAGATGCTCCTAGAGGTGCAGAAGTGAAAATGGTGTTTCAAAAAGAAATGAAAGCTTAGTTTTTTAAGGAAGCAAGTACCTATCGGGCTTCCTTTTTTATTTGACTGTCTTTCAGATTTCATGTATGACGTCGTTGTCTTTCCTTATCGAATGCCAATGTTAAATTAAAACGGCGAGTTAGCAAATATAAAACGTTTTCTTTTGAAAAATTCTTACATGAAATTTTCAAATATGATAGAATAGTCCTTTAGTAATATAAAGGAGATAAAAATGCCGAAAAATTTTAAGGAAGCATTCTTGTTTACCACCTTGATGTGTGGTTTGATGGTTTTTGGAATGAGCTGTTGGAATCTGTTTTTGGTTGGGAAACTGTCATGGAGTTCCCTTGTGATGGGGTTTGGCCCCGCTTTTCTTGTTGCTTTTGCCCTAGATATGCTAGTTGTAGGACCAGTTGCGAAAAAAATTGCCTTTAGCTTATTGGGCAAGCTGCCCGCTCCTGTCAAGGATTGGCAGAAAATCCTTATCATTTCAGGGACAATTGGCCTTTTTATGGTGTCGTTCATGTCCTTTTATGGACTTGTCATAAATGGAGTTCCTTTAAGTTTTGCTCTTTATGGTAAGGCTTGGTTGAGCAATGCAGTTATGGCGCTACCGTTAAATTTCTTGGTAGCAGGTCCACTCGCACGTTTGCTATTCAGGCAGATGATGTTTCTTGTTGCGTCACGGCCAGAGGGAGCCTAGGGAATTTTTTGAAGTGGGGGGCTCTTTTAGCTTGCATTTACTAGGGAAATGCCCTATACTTAAGGTGGTTATGACCAATAAAGGAGAAGATGACATGGCTGAGATATCTGGAACAAAGCCTCTTTACCTTCAGCTTGTTGAGATACTTGAAGCAAAAATTCGTGAGACGATGGAGGCAAATGAGAAACTACTTTCTGAGAGAGAATTGACTCATGTCTATGGAGTCAGTCGGATTACAGTTCGGTTAGCCTTGCAAGAATTAGAGAAACGTGGCATGGTTTACAAAGTTCATGGGAAAGGAACCTTTGTTTCAGAAGTAAGTAGCCCGGCGGTTGACTTATCTACGGCTTACAGCTTTACAGATCAGATGCGACGTGTCGGTCGTGTTCCGAAAACGAAGATTTTATCTTTCCAGCGCATTCAGGCAACCGATTATTTAGCTCAGCGTCTGCAGGTCGCACTTGGTGAGCCAATCTTTGAATTGGAGCGTTTGCGGTTGGCGGACGGTATTCCAATGATGCTGGAGCGGACTTATGTACCTGCTTTGATTTTTGATTCTTTGTCGGAAAAAAAATTGCAATCAAGACCCTTGTATGAAATTTTTGCGGAAGATTTTGGGCAAATTATTCGCCTTGCGGAAGAGGAATTTTATGCTAGTATAGCCTTAGAAAATGAGGCCCGCCTACTCGGCATTCAAAATGGTGATGCAGTGCTGCATTTGATTCGTAAGACCTATAATGATAAAAATCGTATCATTGAATATACGTTTAGTATTGCGCGTGCTGACCAATTTCGCTATAAGATTAGCCATACACGTGGAGAATAGTACTTGTCAACTCATCTTGAAAAATTGTTGGGAAAGCATCTCTCACAATTGTCAATAGTATAAAAGAACTGTAAAACGGAGCCGAAACAGGCTCCGTTTTAATGTTTATTCGCAACAATTTCAAATTTAAAGAACTTCCAATGCTTGTAGGTTTCAATATATTCCAGTACTTCCTCACTTCCATTTCTTTTAGTGGTCCGAATTTGAAGAATACTTGGTTCATTGGGCTGGAGTTTTAGATGTTTAGCTACTTCTGATGGAGTTGGGAAGGCTACTTCGTTTGTTTCAGAATAAAGTTCTTCTGACATGTGAAGATTAAAGTCCAATTTGAAGCGTTGATAGATAGAGCGGAAATGCTCTAAGGGTGCTTCTGGCTCTTGAATGTAACGAGTTGGGATATAGGATTGATGATAGATGTAAGGAACACCGTCGGCAGATCGGACTCGGATAATTTTATAGTAGTAATCATTTTTATCAAGATGCAATTTCTCTAAGATGCGTGGGTCATTCCCCTTTTCACAAGAGAGTACCGATACGCTATCCTGCTCAAGCGGAAAGATCTCTACATCAGAAAATTCGACCAGTTTCCCTTTTCGCGAACGAGAAACAAAGGTGCCTTTTCCCTGCTGGCGGACGAGATAGCCGTCTTTTACGAGCTCGGTAACGGCTCGGATAACAGTGATTGAGCTGACATTATAGAGTTTGGTTAATTCTGTTTCAGTATAAAACTTATCTCCGTTTTCAAATTTTCCTGAGATGATTTGTTGACGCAAGTCATTTTGCACCTGTTGGTACTTAGGGATTTTCATGATGATTCCTTTCTGTTAGTATTTTCTATTTATTATACTAAATTTTTTCAAAAAAAGAAACTTTTTTCAAAAAAACAACTGGACATAACCACACATTTGTGTTAATATATTGATAAAGATAAGAAAACGGTTACAAGGAGGGTATTGTGGATACTTTTCAAGTTAAAGAAGACTTTTACCTAAATAATCAACCGTTTAAGATTTTATCTGGAGCGATTCATTATTTTCGGGTACATCCAGATGATTGGTATCATTCCCTGTACAATTTGAAAGCACTAGGCTTTAATACAGTAGAAACCTATGTTCCGTGGAATTTACATGAACCACAAAAAGGGGCTTTCACTACAGAGGGAATAGTGGACATCGAACGCTTTTTAAGCATAGCGCAGGAACTTGGTCTATATGCCATTGTTCGCCCCTCACCTTACATTTGTGCAGAATGGGAGTGGGGTGGTTTACCAGCCTGGCTATTAGCGGAGCAGGTGCGTGTACGGTCAAGTGATCCAAGCTATTTGAGGCATGTAGAAGACTATTACGCTTTCTTATTGCCAATACTAGCTAAGCACCAATTATCGCAAGGTGGCAACATCTTGATGTTCCAAGTGGAAAATGAATATGGTTCCTATGGAGAAGAAAAAGCCTACCTGAGAGCAATCGCAGAATTGATGAGAAAGTACGGCTTAACAGCACCTTTCTTCACCTCAGATGGTCCATGGAGGGCAACCTTACGAACTGGAACGTTAATCGAAGATGATATCTTGGTGACTGGGAATTTTGGTTCTAAGGCAGCTGAGAATTTTGACCAACTACAAGCCTTCTTTGATGAACATGGCAAGAAGTGGCCGCTCATGTGTATGGAATTCTGGGATGGCTGGTTCAATCGTTGGGGTGACGAAGTTATTCGCAGAGATCCAGATGAGCTAGCTGTAGCTGTCATGGAGACCATTGAACGAGGAAGTATCAATCTCTATATGTTCCATGGTGGCACCAATTTTGGCTTTATGAATGGCTGTTCGGCCAGAGGTCAGGTGGATTTACCACAAGTCACTTCTTATGATTATGATGCGATTTTAGATGAAGCAGGAAATCCAACTAAGAAGTTTTATAAATTACAAGAGCTGATGAAAAAAAGCTATCCGCAACTTGATTATGCAGAGCCATTGGTCAAAGAAGCGAAGGAGTACCCAACGGTATCCTTAAATGATAAGGTGAGCTTATTTTCTGTTCTTGAAAATGTAAGCGATCGCCAAGAAGCCTTCTACCCCAAATCAATGGAAGAACTTGGTCAGAATGTTGGTTATACGTGTTATCGCACGCGGATTGAGAAAGATAAGGTAGAAGCAGAACGCTTGAGAATTATTGATGCTAGGGATCGCGTGCAGGTATTTCTAGCAGGTGAGAAAGTTGCGACACAATATCAGGAAGAAATCGGTGAGGATATCTTCTTGAATCAGCTAGCAAAAGAAACAGACTTGACGATTTTAGTCGAAAATATGGGGCGCGTGAATTATGGTCATAAGTTGACCGCACCGACGCAACGAAAAGGACTAGGTCGTGGGGTTATGGCAGATTTACACTTTATTGGTCGGTGGGAAATGTATCCACTGCCACTTGATAGGATTCAGGAGCTAGATTTTACCAAAGCATGGCAAGAAAATCAGCCAGCCTTCTATCGCTATCAGATCCATGTGGAACAGCCTCAAGATACCTATCTTGATATGACTGGTTTTGGAAAAGGTGTTGTCTTTGTAAATCAACAAAATATAGGTCGTTTCTGGGAACGAGGACCAATCCTTTCCCTCTATATACCAAAAGGATACTTAAAGAAAGGAGAAAATAACATTATTGTCTTTGAAACAGAGGGCACATATAGAGAGAATCTTCGTTTCTCATCAGAACCAATCTATAAAGATATATTATAAAATGCAAAAGGAGAGTATACTATGGCAATTATAGGAGTTCGTATTGATGGTCGGTTGATCCATGGACAAGTAGCCAATCTTTGGACTACAAAATTAAATATTTCACGGATTATGGTAGTAGACAATGATGTTGTCAACAATGACATTGAAAAATCTGGTTTAAAACTAGCTTGTCCAGCAGGAGTGAAATTGTCTATTTTACCGGTTGAGAAAGCTGCAGCAAATATCTTAGCAGGAAAATATGATTCCCAACGTCTCTTTATCGTGGCAAAACGTCCAGCTCCAATCTTGGGCTTGGTCGAACAGGGCGTGACAATTCCAGAATTAAATGTCGGAAATATGTCTCAAACACCTGAAACACGTTCTGTCACTCGTTCAGTAAACGTGGTAGATGAGGATATCAAGGTCTTTGATGGCTTGAATGCCAAAGGCGTGAAATTGATTCATCAAATGGTGCCAGGTGACACTGCAAAAGACTTCTTACCATTGCTTGCGAAGGTGAGATAAGATTATTCGGTTACATTTGTCTTTGTTTCGACTTCGGAATGAGGGCATGAAACAATTATAAAAAATTTTTAGGAGGTTACATCATGATTCAATGGTGGCAAATTCTTTTACTTACCTTGTACTCAGCTTATCAAATCTGTGATGAGTTGACCATCGTATCATCTGCTGGTTCACCTGTATTTGCAGGATTCATTACTGGTCTTATTATGGGAGATTTGAAGACTGGTTTGTTTATCGGTGGTTCACTTCAATTGGTAGTGCTTGGTGTTGGTACTTTCGGTGGTGCATCTCGTATTGATGCGACATCTGGTGCGGTCTTGGCAACTGCCTTCTCAGTAGCGCAAGGGATTGAGGCTGAGCTTGCAATCTCAACAATTGCGGTACCAGTAGCAGCGCTCCTTACTTATGCCGATATTCTCGGTCGTTTCTCAACTACTTACTTTGCTCACCGTGTGGACGCTGCAGTTGAACGCTTTGACTACAAAGGAATTGAGCGCAACTATCTTCTAGGTGCGATTCCTTGGGCAGCTTCCCGTGCAGTTCCTGTCTTCCTTGCTCTAGCTTTTGGTGGTGATTTCGTTCAAACCATGGTTACAGCTATTGATAGTGTAAAATGGGTTGCAGCTGGTTTGACTCTTGCAGCTCGTATGCTTCCAGGTCTCGGATTTGCAATCTTGCTTCACTACCTTCCACTTAAACGCAATCTTCACTACCTTGGTATGGGATTTGCGATTACTGCCATGATGACAACTGTATTTGGTGGTCTTCAAACTCTTAGTGGTGCTGTTGGCACACTTGCAGGTGCTTACAATGAATCAGCAGAAGCAGCAATCGGCTTCTCATCATCAGCATTTGATAAAGGTTTACCAATGGTTGCAATCGCCGTAATCGGTATCGGTCTTGCAGTTCTTCATTATAAGAATGGCCAAAATGTGACTGTCGTTGCAGCTCCGACTAATGCAGAAAGTGGGGAAATTGAAGATGATGAAATCTAATTACAAACTGACTAAAGAAGATTTTAATCAAATTAACAAACGTAGCATGTTCACCTACCAACTTGGTTGGAACTATGAACGGATGCAGGGTTCAGGTTATCTCTATATGCTTTTGCCACAACTTCGTAAAATGTACGGAGATGGCACTCCTGAGCTAAAAGAAATGATGCAATTGCATACCCAATTCTTTAATACATCACCATTCTTCCATACGATTATCGCAGGGATTGACCTTGCCTTGGAAGAAAATGAGGGTGTTGCTTCTAAAGATGCGGTAAACGGTGTGAAAACTGGCTTGATGGGACCATTTGCTCCTATCGGAGACTCAATCTTTGGTTCTCTTGTTCCGGCGATTATGGGATCTATTGCAGCGACTCAAGCAAAAGCTAACTCTCCTATCGGTATTGCCATGTGGATTGCTGTAGCAGTTGTCTATGATATCTTCCGTTGGAAACAGTTGGAGTTCGCGTATAAAGAAGGGACAACTCTTGTCACAACAATGCGCAGCAAATTGACTGCCCTTGTTGATGCAGCTTCTGTTCTTGGGGTCTTCATGCTTGGTGCGATGATTGCAACCATGATTAACGTTGATGTGACTTGGACACCACATATCGGTGACAAGGCAATCATGATTCAAGACATGATCAACCAAATCTTCCCACGCTTGGTACCAGCAGTGATTACAGGTGCTATCTTCTGGTTGCTAGGTCGTAAAGGTATGACTTCTACAAAAGCAATCTTGTTGATTATTGCAGCAGCACTTACTCTATCAGCTCTAGGTCACTTCGCATTTGGAATGATGTAAGGTATCCTCTATGAGTAAACATTTAGTATTAGTAAGCCATGGACAATTTTGCGAGGGCTTGAAGCAAAGTACCGAAATGATTATGGGTCCACAGGACAATATTCATACTGTATCTTTGCTCCCTGCAGAAGGTCCAGAAGAATTTCAGGCAAAATTTTTAGATACGATTGAAGGATTAGACGATTTCGTTGTCTTTGCAGACTTGCTCGGTGGGACACCTTGTAACGTAGTTAGTAAACTCATTTTAGAGGGACGCACGATTGAGCTATACGCAGGAATGAATATGCCAATGGTCATTCGTTTTATCAACGATGCTCTTCTTGGTACGACATCACGCTATGATGAAAGCACGTCAGAATACGTCCAATATGTGAATGATGTATTAAAAGGCATGTTAGATGACGACGATGATGAATAGTCTTTAAGTATCCAAAGGGTGACCCGTAATGAAGCGGGTCCTCTTTGATTTTTTCTTGTTTTTGCTGATGCTCAATGAAAATCAAAAAATAGCTATTTCATCTTATAAATATTTATTCTTTAAGAAAATGGATTAAACGAAGTGATCTAAAGGGTACATTCGAAATAGTGGAAAGGCTAGCAATAGCAAAGTAGTTGCTAGTCACGGCATTTTTGAGACCCTGGGATCAAGATTGCTTGCGAGCGCACTATTTAAGAAAGTATCCCAAAGTGCTGATTTTGATTTTAATTGAGTATGAATTGGTGTATAATAAAAAATAAGAGTAAAGGAGAAACGATGATTGAAATTTGTCCATTTGGAAGTGAGAAAGCTAAAAAATATTGTTTGGTCAACGCAAGAGGAATGCAGGTGACTGTGACGAATTTTGGAGCACGGATTGTGGAAATTTTGCTTCCTGTTGAAGAAGATGGTAGCTTACGCAATATCAGCCTATCTGCTTCTTCAGATGAAGAATATAAGACAAAAGATCCCTATCCTGGAGCGACGATTGTACCAGTTGCAGGTCGCATTTCAAAGGCACAGGCAGAGATTAAAGGAAGGATCTATCACTTTACAGAAAATGAACCAGGTCGAACTTTGCATGGTGGTGTGAATACGGCTAATGAACAGTATTGGGATGTGGAACTTGATGAAGTGGCTAATGCTGTTTGTTTTTCAATCGAGCTGGCCGATGGTTTCAATGGCTTTCCGGGGAATGTGCGGGTCAAGGCCTGCTATCGCTTGACCGAGGAGAATGCACTTGAGATTAGCTATAAAGCTCAATCAGACAAGGATACGATTTTTAATCCGACTAATCATGTCTACTTTAATCTAACCGGAGATGTTCGGCAAGATGTGGCTGACCACCAGATTCGCATTGCAGCCGAAACCTATGCGCCACTAGGAGAGGATAATCTGCCTCTTGGAAGATTAGAGCCTGTTGAGGGGACACCATTTGATTTCCGACTTGGAGGAACGTTTGCCCAAGGATTTACCTTGGAACATCCGCAAAATCAATTGGTTAAAGGTTATGATCATCCTTGGGTCTTGAATCAGGTAGCAGAGCCAGTTGAGGTGATTAGTCCAGATCAGCGTATTCGTTTGACGGTTACAACCAATCAACCAGCAGTTGTGATTTATACCTATAATTTTCCAAGTCAGGATATGGCAGTCTTTCATGGTGCCTTTAGTTTGGAATGTCAAGGGCTACCCAATGCTTGTAATCTAGCTGATTTTGGTCCAATCTTATTAGAGAAAGATCAACTATTCCAGCATAAGACGATTTATAAATTTACGTGGGAGTGAAGTAGACAATAAAACACAGGAAGTAGTTCCTGTGTTTTATTGTTTAAATTTATACTGACTATATCCACCAAATACGATAATCCAAATTGTTGATCCGATTGCTCCCCAAATGGTTGCTTCTTGGAGGAACAAGGTTGCAAAGACAAAAAGGAAGAAAGTAATCGTAAGGGGATTCAGGATACGATAGGCGGGCATTAAGTAACCGTCTGCGAGAAAATCTGTTGATTTTCGGTAGTTGAGATGGGCGAGCATGACGAGGATATAAATAGCGATATAGACCCCAGAAGAAGAGGCTGTAATGAGGGTAAAGGCGTCAGATACTCCTGGTAAGACACTGATAGCAGCGGCAAAAGCAATGACAATTGCCGAGGCAATAATGGCATTTTGTGGAACATTTTGCCGAGAGAGGGTATGAATGTTTAGTCGTTTCAAGAAGCTGTTAGGCGAATCATGAGCAATCTGATAGAGATGACGTCCTGTTGAATACAACGTTGAATTGAGGGCAGATGCTGCAGAAGTCAAAACCACAAAATTAATCAATCCAGCAGCCCATTTGATACCGGCTAATTCAAACACAGTTACAAAAGGAGAACCAGCAGTTGCTAAGTTTCCCCAAGGGATGATTGCCATAATCGCAAGCAAAGCTCCTCCGTAAAAAAAGACAATGCGTAAAGGGATTTCCTTGATAGCTTTTGGAAGAACTTGACGGGGATTTTCTGTTTCAGCTGTTGTTACACCGATGAATTCCATCATGAGATAGGCAAAAAAGACCATTTGAAAGGCAACGATAAAGTTTAGAGTCCCATTTGGAAAAAGAGTAAATCCTTCGCTGATATTGCTTAGACTAGCAATGCCGAATGGTGTTTTGAACCCAGTTAAAACCATGAAAATAGCAGTAGCAATGAGGGCTAGGATAGCGATGATTTTAATCATTGCAAACCAAAATTCGACTTCCCCAAAGATACGTACCGCAATTAAATTGACAAGGCTTAATAGTAACAAAAAGACTAGTTGAATGATCCAAGAGGGCCAAGTTGGAAACCAGAATTGAACATACTCAGCGACAGCAGTAATTTCTGCCATGCCAATAAATACAACAGATAGCCAGTAGGACCAGCCGGCAAAATATCCCCACCCTTTTCCAAGGTAATGGGTAATAAAATTAATAAAGGTATGCTGGTCTGGATCACGATAGAGCATCTCTCCAATCGCTCGCATCATGAGATACATAAAGCCGCCTGTTATCATATAAATAAAGAGGATAGAAGGACCTGTCAAACTGATAGAGCGGCCTGCTCCAAGGAATAATCCGGTTCCAATTGTGCCTGCGATGGCCATGATTTGGACGTGTCGATTTTGAAGGCTCCTGTCCATCTTATTCGGTGTCTGGTGCGATTTCTCACTCATAGTTTGTCTCTCCTTAACGTCATTGTATGGTATGAATTTTATCATAAATTGTGCTTATTGTAAGCTATGGGACATTAAGTAAAACGTTTACCTAAAATGTTGTCAGAAGAAAGCGTTTTTTACTGTAAAACTTCCCTATTTTTCTCCCTTTTCCCATTGGAATATGCTATAATGGGGGAAAAATGAATAAAGGTGGAAACATGAATACGATTGATCTTTCCATTCCTGTGGCTCAAGTCATTGAAGAACATCCTGAGGTACTTGAGATTTTAGTTGAACTTGGTTTTACTCCGCTAGCAAATCCTTTGATGCGTCAGACACTTGGAAAAACGGTGTCGCTCAAGCAAGGAGCTAAGATGAAAGGGATTGATTTGACCTATATCCAGTCAACTTTAGAGTGGAATGGCTATGATGTCATTGGAGGACAAGCATGACAGACGAACGCATTCAGATCTTAAAGGATATTTTACTGGATTTGCACCAAGGGGCGAGTCCAGATAGTGTTCAAGAGCGATTTAATCAAGCCTTTGCTGGGGTATCTGCCATTGAAATTTCGCTTATGGAGCATGAATTGATGAATTCTGATTCGGGAGTGACCTTTGAAGATGTCATGGCCTTGTGTGATGTCCATGCCAATCTATTTAAACAAGCGATTCAGAATGTAGAGGTGGCAGATGCTGATCAGGCAGGTCATCCGGTACGTGTTTTTAAAGATGAAAACTTAGCCTTACGAGCAGCTCTAATCCGGATTCGCCGTTTGTTAGAGAGTTATGAGCAGGCAGAAGATTCGGCCATTCGCACGGAAATCATCAAAGGCTTGCAGCGTCAACTAGTCTTGTTAGGGCAGTTTGACAACCATTATCGGCGCAAGGAAGAATTGTTCTTTCCCTTGATGGAGAAATACGGACATGATTCACCACCCAAGGTGATGTGGGGAGTGGATGATCAAATTCGGGACTTGTTTGCGCTTGTACAAAAGGACAGTCAGCAATTAGAAGAGCAAGGAATTGAGGCTTTACAAGAGAGTTTTGAAGCTTTTGCAGTCGAATTTGAAAGTATGATTTTCAAGGAAGAATCAATCTTATTGCTGATTCTGCTCGAATGCTTTACGCAAGATGATTGGCTACAAATTGCAGGAGAAAGTGATACATTTGGCTATGCGATTATTCGTCCCAAGGAGAAATGGACACCAGAAAGACAACACTTTACCTCAGAGAGAAAAGAAGAAGCTGTTTCAGAAGTCGTAGGGACTGAGCAGGTGATTCATCATAGGATTGATACACCTGATGGAGAATTAAGCATTTCCTTTACGCCTAAAAAGCAATCAGAACAAGAAACACAGGCCTTTGGAAATGGCTATTTGTCTGTTGAACAGGCGAACTTGATATTGAATCATTTGCCCATGGAAATTACCTTTGTGAATAAGGATGATATTTTCCAGTATTATAATGATGCGGTACCGAGCGAGGAGATGATTTTCAAACGCACGCCAAGTCAGGTTGGACGGAATGTAGAGCTGTGCCACCCGCCTAAATTATTACCAAAGGTACGGGCGATTTTCACCGCCTTGCGTGAGGGGCGTAAGGACAAATTTGAAATGTGGTTCAACTCTGAATCCCGTGGTCAATTTGTTCATGTGACCTACAAAGCTGTACGTAATGCTACTGGTGAATTTCAAGGAGTCTTGGAATATGTTCAAGATATTGCGCCCTATCGGGCAATTGAAACAGATGTGTATAGGGAGATTGACGAATGAGTTATGAACAGGAATTTCTAAAAGAATTCGAGGCTTGGGTCAATACTCAAGTGATGATCAATGAAATGGCTATGGAAGAAAGCCGCCGCGTCTTGGAAGAAGACAAGGATGAGCGTGCAGCGGATGCCTACATTCGCTATGAAAGCAAGGTAGATGCCTATCGCTTTATTCAGGGAAAATTCGCCAACTATGCTGCGGGCAAAGGATTCCATGATTTACCGGATGAACTGTTTGGCAAACGAAGTTATTAAGGATAAGATAAAAGGAGATTAGGAGAAAAATGGCAAAGAAAAAAGTAAACCGTAAAAAACAATTAAAACGTGAATGGGCAAAATTGAAAAAAGCAGGTCGTGAGCGTTTGGAACAAGTTGTTGATGTAGCTGAAACAGTAGTTGATAAGGCTGTTGAGCAAGTTAAGGAAGCTGTTGCAGAAATCAAGGAGCAGGCGACGACAAGTTTAGAGGATTTCCAAGCACTGCCAGAACTTGAGGCTATTCCTGCTAGTCGTTTGGAAACATTCTACCAAGCAGGCATTCAGAGTGTGGCTGATTTTGCAACATGGACAGAAAAAGATTTGCTAGCTTTAAAAGGAATTGGTGCAGCAACGATTAAGCAATTGAAAGAAAAAGGGATTGCTTTAAAGGATTAAGACTGGTTTGAAGTAAGAGAGGGCTAAGGGATGAGTTGGCTTGCAGAGTTGATTGGTGAGTTGCTGATAGGGGTATTGTTTGATCGGGATGCAAAAGAATTTCGCTCTTCTAAAACTCTCGTCTTCTACGCAATCTGTCGGAATCTCTTTCATCTTGTTTTGATAGCTCTTTTGGTTACGCTAATCTGGTATACAACCACTCAAGGGGGCTGGGTCAACTATTTCTTTGCTCTATTTTGCTTGATCGTACTGCTTTTTCAGATAGGCTCTTTTTATTCATGGAATAAACAGTGTGTTAAGCAATTTCGCTTACTGAAATCAAGAAGAAGCTGAGTGGATACTTGCAGGCAACAGAGCTAACTCACAATGAAATCACAGGTGAAAGCTCTTAAAGGGGCAATCTTGGAGCCTGGGGCCAGCAAAGCACCCAACCAAACCAATTAAGCTTGAGCTAGAAAATGTTCAGGTTGTAAAGAGCCATATAACAGGCTCGGGCTTTGCCGAAAAGGCAGATAGCTTATGGGAACCCACTGAAAAATTCATCAAATTGATGGCTTTTTCAGTGGGTTCCTTTCGTGCTCCTTTTTTTTCTTCAGAAAGTAGTTTTTAGGCTACTGTTTTGATTTGATATGTGACAGGTTGAGAACCAGAGGTGTAGCCCCTCATTACTATAAAACTAGTTACAGCTGCACCTTCGTTGTTGCTATCTCTTTTTTGTAGGATAGCGACATCATAACAAGATTGAATTGGAGATTTTATCACAAGAAAAGGGCTCTTTATCGCCTGTAGTGGGTGACAAAGAGCAATATTTATGTGAATCGATATCTTTCCAAATCAATTATCTGATTATAATCCGTTTCTGAATCAATATGATGAGCAACTTCAATCAAAATGATAGGTAATTGCAACAGCAATTGCCTCACTTGATGTGCGTTGTCTTTATCCAAGGATGCTGTAATCTCATCTGCCAGCACAATATCTTTTTTCCGAAGCAGGCAACGGACTAATTCTAGCCGTAGACGTTGTCCACCTGAAATGTTTTCTCCGTTATTTTTTAGTTGATACTCTAGAATATTTGTGATTTCATTCGTTAAACCAACCTGTTCTAGATAATAGAGTAATTCTTGGTCTGAAATCTCCTGACCTAAAGTCAAGTTTTCCCGAATGCTCCCATGGCTGAAAAATGGATTCTGAGAAATATAAGCCACATTTCCTTGATAGTGATTAAATTCTTGTCCAGCTTTGTCACGCACGAAGATTCGACCATTATTCGGGGCTACCTTTCCTGCCAACAGGCGTAGGAGAGTTGATTTTCCAGTACCACTAGCTCCCTTTATTAAAACTTTGCTTGGCTTCGATAATCTGAGTGAAAAATTGTAAAAGAGTACTTGCTCTCCAATCTGTTTTGAAACATCGACTGCAACAAGTTCTGCCAAAGATTCGACTGTCGTATAAGATGTTTCTAAACAAGGTTCTTCTAGCAAAGAAAATATTTTTTCTTTTACTGCCTGTGAACGCTGAATATCAGATACACTATACATAATCTTTTGGATAGGTCCGCTAAGATTCATTGTGGCTATATACATAGCGACTAAACTGGCTGTTGATAGCTCTCCACCCTTTTTTTGTAGTAACAGACCAAGAGCAAGAGGTAGTACCTGACTAAGAAATTCTAAAGGCCCATTGAAAAAATAAACGACATTACCAGTCCATTCATTTTTCCAGCGAGTGTTCTCATAACATTCATTGTTTTTTGTCAACTTGGCAAAATTTTCTTTGATAGCACCATAAAAATAAATCGTATCAGCTCCCTTAAAAAAGTCTCCTACAGATAGATGGAAAGCCTTTTGCTTTTCAGAAAAATCTGCTCCACTGTCTATTAAACGATTGTTCATCAACCATTGAGGTAAAGGACGAAGAAAAGAAAAGACCACAAAAACTAGACCAAGCCAAAAATTTTGAACCAAAATAAAAGTAATTGTTGTACAAAGTATAAACACTCTTCCAACTATCATATCTAAAGGTAAAAAGAAGCGGTTATACAGTACTTCCATATCTTGTGTAACAATTGAAACTTTTTCATCATACACAAAGGATTCTTGAAAAAATAATTTAGTAATAAGCTGATTTTTTAAGCGAACTTGAAGATGGCGTTGCAGATTATTACTGACAAAATTTGCTAACAACATCGTGCTATAAAAAAATAAATGCAGACAAAATCCATATATAATAAAGTTTAGTATCGTATCAATTGTAAGTTGTCCTTCACGAATACTCAACAACTTATCCAATAGTAATGGCTTAATGAGAATCATCCCACTATTCAAAAACACTCCGATTAAAAAATAAACAAAGATGTTAGTTTTTATATATTTTAGCAATTTCATAAATAAACCTATCTAAAAATGAAGCGAATATTCATAAAAACCTCAGTATAATAGTTGTACACAAGCCAACTTTAACTGAGGCTATCTAATATTTTAGTGAGCTAGTATCTGATGTTACTTATTAAGAGTGATTATCTTTTGAATCAGACTCACCAAATTGCAATTAATTATTAAAAAATAAACTAAAACTCATTTCCATCCTCATCGCAATAATGATCACGCATTGCCAATATATCAAATTGAGTAGTGTTCTTATTTTCAATTACAATCATTTTTACACCTCCTCTCTTTTTACATCAAGATAATCACAATATTCCTTGTTTAGTATAAATAATTCAAGATTTTTATCAATTTTCTTTTTTACTTGATTACATAATGTTCTTTGTTTATTACTTCTATGTTTAGGTGGGCAAAAGCCTGACTTACAAATTAAAGCATTTGGACACTTCTGACATTCTGAATCTATAGTCAAGTACCATCTGTCAAATTTTTCATGATTAAATTTACCATGTACACTTCCAAAGATATTAGAATTAGAATACAAGGCAATAGTACATGTTTGAATCACACCTTTTACGTTAAAAGTATAGTGATTTTTTCTGTTTGCATAACAGTTGAACAAATTCGTTATTATACCTCTAGCAGCGGGGACATTATATCCTTTTTTTATAGCAAATTTTGATAATTCAAAGCTAGCATCTGGATCAGGCAATGTCACTTTATAATTTCGAGAACGCTCCCCACATCCCCAACTACCTACGTTATAAAAAAAAATCTAAATCGTTTATCATGCTTAAAAGATTCCCCATCTGATTCCAAAAAAATCTTAACATTATTGAAATTTTCTTTTGATATATTAAATCTTAAATTACAACAAAAATTCAAATTTGAATTTTGTAAACATCTAATATTCTCGAGTATCTTACTATATGAACCTTTTCCATTGTGTAATACTCTTTGGAAATTATGACTTTCCTCATCTCCATCAAGTGTTATTTGAAAACTACTAACGCTATATCCTAAAATTAACTGATGAATAATTCGTTCATTAAGCAGATATCCATTAGTTGTTATACTAGCAGAATAATCAAGTCCATTTTGAGAACAAATAGTCATAAATTTTTCTGAAAGATTCTTTATCGTTTTTAGCCCCAATAAAGGTTCTCCTCCAAACCATGATACATGCATATATTTAAACATAGATTCAGCTAATAATTTTTCTGTAAATTCGACTATCGCAGCCTCAGTTTCCTCGCTCATTTTTATATTTTCAAATTTTTCATAACAATATTTACATCTAAAATTGCAGTCTCCATGTGTTAAAATTGTAAATTCTAATGTCTCCATTTCAGTATTTCTAACATACTCTATTGTCTTCTCAAATTCATTTTCTTCTTGAAAATAATTATACTTACTCAAATAATTTTCATACTGCCCCTTAACCACTAAATCATTTTCAACAGCATCTAATAAATCATTTGTAATGAAGCAAGAGTGATTATTTTTACTATTAAAAAATAGCTCCCCTGTTTCGGTTTTCTTTCTTAAAATATATGGAGATAGTATCTGCATTTTAAATACCTCAAAATTCATAATAATGGTAATAACTTCTATCACTATAGACAATTCAATACAGCTCAACTAGTACATTACTTTTGTGTTACCTAGTGAATTTCCAATGATAATTTTACCAAATCATCATTTCGAGGTGATTTTTTCCCATATATGCTGACTAACTATTTTCGGTTAACATTTTTTTCAAATGTCCTTCATAGGTCTGTGCCAAGTGGTCACTACCTGCTAACTTCATGGCTCCAATGCACTTCTTCATTTCAATAATCGCCAATTTACTTCCTGTTTTGCGATAACGATAAAGACTTTGAGCATAAAGAAAAACAAGTCTTTCATAAATTTCTGTTTCGATAAAGAAGGACTGTTTCAATTGCTTCTCAAAATACAATGCATCCATAAAATTTTGTCGCTCAATACAGGTAATATAGGCATTAAGTAACATGGTCGAAATCAAGCGTCGATTAGTAGGAATTTCTTTATAAAAGTCTGAACGTCTAGACATTTCCCTTGCTAAAATCATGAAAACATCATGTTTAAGGACATCTAAAGTGTTTGAAAAAATCAAAAGTTCATAATAACCCCAGTATTCTACACTAAATAAATAATCAGTTAAATTCTCTAAATCCTGTTCATCGTAATAATTTTCTCCTGATAAATCTTGCAGGCGAATTTTCAATAAAATAATATTGATTTGATGAAATTTCTCACGTTTTTCTTCCGCTTCCATCTGAGAATAAAGAAGTTTTTTCATTCCTTCTACGTCTCGAGTAGACACAAAATGACGTACTTTCGATAAGAGTTCATTTAATTCATCTCTATGAAAATCATGAACTGCATACATAAATTCATCAACTGGCATGTTTATTACATCTAAAATGAGCATAAACTTTGAAATGGTTAAATCAGTTTCTCCTTTTTCAAACCGAGATAGTTGAGATGTTGATATGCCAGCATTTGCGACATCTTTTAATCGTAATCCCCTTGATTCTCGAAACTTTTTAAAAATTTCTCCAAAATTTTTCATCTCTCTTCCTCCTGCACGCATATATGGGAATAATTTTTAGTTTGTTTCATAATAGCATACAATAAAGAAAAACAAAAGTGAGGATTATCACATGAAAAACACCATTTCTTAGCTCTTCTTCTTGCTGTTTTAGAAGGTATTATCGTCATTGTTGTAGGTTAAAAAAATCTAGTTGCTCGAAATGAACAACTAGATTTTTTGTTCCTGTTATAATAAAAAATAAGTAGTAATAGACGAAATGATCATTTTTGAAATTAAATGAGTATCAGAGAAAATCTTAGTCTAGAACTCAAGTAAAGGATTTTTCGTTAAACAATCCTATCCTAAGATTTCAGTCCGTTATTTTTTAGTGAAACACTCTATTCTAGGGTCACAGTAAAGTGCTTTCAATAGATAACTTTTCTTTTTATTTTTCAAAGTCATTAATTGATTTATACCTATATTATGATAGAATGGAAATAGATTTATGAAAGGGGTATCATTGCTGTTGTTACAGTCATTAGCAGATGTTTCACATTTAGTATACCAATCATCGGAAGATGATGTTACAGCCCCTATTGATGAGCTCGTTTTGGCGGATGTTTTTCTGAAGGAAGTAGATCGACAGAAAGGGCAACTCATCTGGCATCTCTGGCCTCTTGAAAGAACGGTTATTTTGGGAATGGCTGATTGCCGTTTGCCCCATTTTGAAAGAGGTGTAGAGCTGATTCGTCAGCATGGTTATCAACCGCTTGTTCGTTCTATCGGTGGGTTAGCTGTTGTAGCAGATGCGGGGATTATCAATCTTTCTTTAATCATCCCTGATCATCTGGGAGGGAAGAAGTTAGATATGAGACAGGCCTATCAGCTTATGGTAGCTTGTCTCAAGGAGATTCTTCCAGTGGCTGCTCATAAAGTAGAAGTCCGTGAAATAAGTGATTCCTACTGTCCAGGGACCTACGATTTGAGTATCAGAGGCCAGAAATTTGCAGGCTTGGCGCAAAGACGCATCAAATCGGGTATTGCTATTTCAGCCTATATTAGTCTATCTGGTCAGCAGGAGGAACGCGGTGTGTTGATTCGGGAATTTTACCGGGTAGCTGCAGGGGATTCAGTGCCCCAACCAACCTATCCAAAAGTCAATCCTGCTTCGATGGCGACCTTATCTGATTTGCTCGATCAGCCTGTTCGAATGGAAGATGTTGTGGGAGGGTTACACCAATTGATACAGAACCTAGGACAAAGATCGATAGACTATCATCTGAGTTTGGAAAATTTAGCAGATTTTGCGAAAGGTAAGCAAGATGCAATAGAACGTCATCAGAAAGTAGGGATAGGTTAATATGGTAGATATAAGTCGCTTATTTACACCATTTTCTATGGGAGATGGTATCGAATTGGACAATCGCTTTGTTCTATCGCCCATGGTGACTAATTCCTCTAGCAAGGAAGGTTATGTTAGTCAGGATGATTTGGCTTATGCGAAGCGCCGAGCAGCAGCTGCACCCTTGCAAATTACAGGCGCAGCCTATGTCAATCCTTACGGTCAATTGTTTGAATTTGGCTTTAGTGTATCCAAGGATGAAGATATTGCTGGTCTTCGTCAATTAGCACAGGCCATGAAAGCAGAAGGAGCAATAGCTATCTTGCAACTGACGCATGCGGGACGTTTTTCTTCGCATACACTAGCACGAGAAGGCTTTGTCTATGGTCCAAGTCCGATGCATTTGCAATCGCCTATTCCTCACGATGTTAAGGCTCTAACAGTTGAACAAATCAAGGATATCGTAGAGGATTATCGTCAAGCAACAAGACGAGCCATTGAAGCTGGATTTGATGGTGTGGAAGTGTCTTCTGCCCAACGCTTACTTATTCAGACTTTTTTCTCTACTTTTTCCAATCAGCGTGCAGATGATTATGGTGCGCAAGATTTTTCTAGTAGGGCACGGTTAACCTTTGAAGTGTTGGAGGCTGTTCACGGGGTAATCGTTAGTGAAGCAAGACGTCCTTTTCTGCTTGGTTTTCGAGCAACTCCTGAGGAAACGAGGGGGCATCAGATTGGCTATTCGATTGACGAATTTCTCCAATTAGTCAAGGAGGTAATGGACAGAGTGCCTCTTGCTTATTTGGCGATTGCTAGCTGGGGACATGATGTTTTTCGGAATCGCATTCGCTCTACTGGTCGCTATCAAGGACAATTAGTCAACCAAGTGATTTATCAACAGTTGAAGGGACAGATTCCCATTATGGCAACAGGCGGTATCAATAGTTCTGAAAAGGCGATTGAGGCCTTGGCACATGCAGATTTGGTTGGAGCTTCAACTCCCTTTATCGTGGATCCTGAGTTTGTTCAAAAGATAAGAGAAAATCGAGCGCAGGATATTCATTTGAAGATTAAAGCTGCGGACTTGCCTTCCTTAGCGATTCCTCAAGCTTCTTTTAAGGATATTGTTCCGTTAATGGATTATGGAGAATCCTTGCCTGCTGATTCGCGTAGTTTGTTTCGAGAGTTGGCTATCAATTATGAGAAGGAGGAAGCATGAAGTTTGGTATTTTAGACTATGGGGTTATTGATGAGGAACAGACAGCAGAGGAGGCCTTACAGGCGACAGTGGCTTTAGCTATACGGGCTGATGAGCTTGGTTTTCATCGTTTTTGGGTTGCAGAGCACCACAATCTTCCTGCTTTTTCAATTAGCACTCCAGAAATCGTGATGGCTCATTTGGCCAACCAAACCAAGACAATTCGAATTGGTTCTGGTGGGATTATGGGGTTACATTATAGCCCCTATAAGGTGGCAGAAATTGCCCGTACCCTAGCTGCCTTGTATCCAGAACGGATAGATATTGGCTTGGGCAATTCATTGGGGACAGCTCTCGTTCATCAACATTTAAACAGCCTCTATACTAGTCGAGAATATGGTATCTGGTTAGAAAAGCTATTGAGTTATCTGAAGGATGAAACTGCAGCTATTACAGCTAGTCCCAAGTCCCAATCTCCAGTCGAATTATTCGTTTTAGGAACGGGAGGTCGTTCGGTTCATGAGGCGGTACGATTAGGAATGGGCTTTACCTATGGTAGCTTTCCGTTCATCGTTCAAAATCCTCTAGAAACAGCAGCTACATTAGGGACAGCCTACCGCGAGGGACATCTAGCTTCTACTCAGAAACAAAGGAAATTCCTCCTAGCTTTGTTTGTTGTGATTGCCGAGACGCAGGAGCAAGCAGAAGAGTTGGCTCGTCCCTTGGATTTATGGATGTTGGGGAAAAATGATTTTAATGAATTTTCCCATTATCCTAGTGGGGAAACAGCTAGAACATATATCGTGACGGATGCTGAAAAAGTTCAGATGGCAGCAAATCGTACACGAATGTTGGTTGGAGATGTCGCTATGGTTCAGCAGGCAGTTCAAGAATTGGTTACAGTATCAGGAGCGGATGAAGTAATCTTTATTCCCCTTATTCCTGACCAGACTAACCGAATGAAAGCCTTGGAACTGTTAGCGACTATTGAAATAGATGATAAATAAGAAAGGAAATCGTATGAAAAAAATTGCAAATTATCTTTGGATTGAACAAGAGGAAGAACAATATGTCATCAGCATGACACCAGAATTACAAGATGATATTGGAACCATTGGCTATGTGGAATTTTCAGAAGGGGATGTGCTGGAAAAAGACGATGTAATTTTAAACTTAGAGGCGTCAAAAACGGTAATGGCGATTTTGAGTCCATTAGCTGGTAAGATTGTTGAGTGTAATACGGCAGCTTTAGAACAGCCTCTCTTATTAAATTCAGCAGATCCGGCAGAGCATTGGTTGATTAAGTTGACAGATGTCGATGCTCTAGAATTTGAAGCTCTCGAAGATGCGTAAAGAACGGGAATGTCAACTGTTTAAGCAAATGATTGGTTTCTTAGGTGGTGAAGAAGGAATCAGCGAGGATAGGGAGGAGTTGTTTCTTATCTGGCGAGGCTTAGTCAATCAACGACCAGCTGGTCCTCTTTCAGAAGAATACCTCGCTTGTGAAAAAGAATTTCTAACCGCCTATCATCAGCAACACCAGTGTTCTCTAGCAGATTGTGAAAAAACGCTTCATCCCAATATCTTACTCTACTATGGGGATATTTGTCATTTGCAGGTAGATGCCATTGTCAATGCGGCAAATAGTGAGTTATTAGGTTGTTTTCTGCCCAATCATGGCTGTATTGATAATGCTATCCATTTTTATGCAGGAGCAGAACTCCGCAATGCGTGTGCGGAATTGATGAAACAACAAGGGCATAGAGAACCAGTAGGACAGGTAAAGGTCACAAAGGGGTATGCCCTACCTGCCAGGCTAATCTTTCATACGGTAGGCCCAAGAATTCCAGAAGGGAGGAGACCTTCTCCTATTCGGGAAAATCTCCTAAGACAATGCTATCTATCCTGTCTCAACCGAGCGCGTGAAGAAGGTCTTGCGACAGTGGCATTTTGCGCGATCTCAACAGGAGAATTCGCTTATCCTAAAAAAGAGGCAGCAGCACTTGCTATTCAAACGGTGGACGATTGGTTGAGCGAAACAGCTTATCCACTGACCGTTATCTTTACCTTGTACACAGAAGAAGATGCTAGTTATTATGAAGAAGAACTAAGAGAAAAGGAGAAGTCATGACGCAGTGGAAAGCACTGGAGAGTGATCAGGATGAGCCTGAGAAATTAGCTGCTCTGATAAGGGAGGCAGATGCTGTCGTTGTGGGAATCGGAGCAGGAATGTCAGCTGCAGACGGTTTTACCTACATCGGAGAACGGTTTGAAACTGCCTTTCCTGATTTTATTGCAAAATATGGTCTTCTAGATATGTTGCAGGCCAGTTTGTATCAGTTTGCGAGTTTAGAAGAATATTGGGCTTTTCAAAGTCGCTTTGTCGCCTTGAACTATCTGGATCAACCGGTCGGACAAACCTATCTATTTTTGAAGGAAATCCTTGAGACAACCTCCTATCATATCATTACGACCAATGCGGACAATGCCTTTGCAGCAGCTGCTTATGATATGGATAAAGTGTTTCATATTCAAGGTGAGTACGGCTTATGGCAATGTAGCCGCTTTTGCCACCAACAGACCTATCGGGATGATGCATTGATTCGTAAAATGATTGCGGAACAAAAGGAGATGAAGATTCCGCGGGATTTGATTCCTTATTGTCCAAGGTGTGAGCACCTTTTGAAATCAATAAGCGTAATGCAGAAAAAGGAATGGTTGAGGATGCAGATTTCTTTGAGCAAAAAGAACGCTATGATCGCTTTTTAGCAGATCATGAAGGACAAAAAGTCCTCTATCTGGAAATTGGAGTCGGCTATACAACACCACAATTTATTAAGCATCCTTTTCAGAAGCAAACCCAGGAAAATCCTGCCGCCCTCTTTGTAACCCTGAACCAAAAGCAGTATCGGATTCCACCAGCTATTCAACCTCAAAGTGTTCAACTAACCAGCCATATCGCAGATTTAATTACTAAAACGAAAGAATATTTGATGAAAGAAAGGAAAAATGATGTACCTTATTGAACCTATTCGCAATGGAAAATATGTTGCGGACGGTGCAGTTGCCCTTGCTATGCAAGTTTATGTCCAGCAACATGTCTTTTTAGATGATGATATTTTGTTTCCTTATTATTGTGAGTCAAAAGTAGAGATTGGTAAGTTTCAAAATGCGCTTGTCGAGATCAACGAAGACTATCTCAAGGAAAACAACATCTTGCTTGTTCGCCGTGATACTGGGGGAGGTGCAGTATATGTTGATTCTGGTGCAGTTAATGTCTGCTATCTGATTCAGGATAATGGTATCTTTGGTGATTTTAAACGGGCCTATGCTCCTGCCATCCGCGCCCTCAATGAATTGGGAGTAACTCAGGTTGAACAAACTGGTCGCAATGACCTAGTGATTGAAGGTAAAAAAGTCTCTGGCGCTGCCATGACTATTTCTAACAATCGGGTTTACGGTGGGTACTCTCTCCTCTTGGATGTAGACTATGAGGCGATGGAGAAGGTTCTTCATCCAAACCGAAAGAAAATTGAATCAAAAGGGATTAAATCAGTTAGAAGTCGTGTCGGCAGTATTCGTCCTTTTTTAGCAGATGAGTACCAAGCTATTACAACGGATGAATTTAAAAATCTGATGACATGCAAATTGCTGGGAATTACTAGCCTTGATCAAGCAAAACGCTATGAATTGACAGATGACGATTGGGCTGCGATTGATCAATTGGTTGCTGATAAATATAAAAACTGGGAATGGAATTATGGCAATTCTCCCCAGTACAGTTACCACCGAGACGGTCGTTTTGCAGCTGGAACCATTGATATTCACTTGGATATGGATAAGGGACGGATTGCACATTGTAAAATCTATGGTGATTTCTTTGGAAAAGGTGATGTGGCAGAAGTTGAGCAAGCTTTAATAGGACATCGAATGGAAAAAGACGATATTCGTATGGTTTTAGAGACAATTGATTTGTCACGCTATTTCGGTAAAGTATCAGCGGATGAGTTGCTCGAGTTGATTTTTAGCTGAGTCAGAAGCAGTTGCAATTTCTCAGAAAATCTGCTACAATAAAGCCAATCAGAGGGATAGTGAGTTTGTCTGTTACAGAAAGCGGTGGCGCTGAGAAATCCGCACAGATGTCAGTATGGGTTGCTGAGGATTGAGAATAGAAATAAGAACAAGAGCGGGCATTTGCCCGAATTTGGGTGGTACCGCGGAAATTAGCATTAACTTTCGTCCCTGTCGTATGGCAGGGGCGTTTTTGTGTCAGATGAGAGAAAGTGAGGCAAGTTATGCTAAAGATTTTAGAAGCTTATGATGGCAAATCATTGCCTAAAGTGGAAACCAATCGTCTGATACTACGTCAGCGGACCGTGGAGGATGTCGAAGATCTGTTTACCTATGCGAGCTTGCCTGAGGTTTGCTTACCAGCGGGTTTTCCACCGGTAGCGACGCTTGAGGAAGAACGGGAGTATATTAAAAGCAAGTATCTCGAAAATCTTGTCAAAGAGAACTTACCGTCTGGCTACGGCATTACCGTCAAAGGGAGCAATCGTATCATAGGCTCTTGTGACTTTAACCACCGCCGATCTGATGATGTCTTTGAGATTGGCTATTTGCTTCATCCAGACTTTTGGGGCAAGGGCTATATGCCAGAAGCAGTTGCGGCGCTGATTGAAGTTGCTTTTACCCTTCTTCATCTCCACAAGGTCGAAATCAGATGCTACAGCTCCAACCAGCAGAGCAAACGAGTTGCTGAAAAACTCGGTTTTACCTTAGAAGCGACGATTCGTGACTATAAAGACTTAGAAGGAAATCGAGTAGACGAATTGGTTTACGGATTGTTGAGGACAGAGTGGGAGGAGAATCGGCATGTGACAGCTAGTTAAGAAAGGTGGGAGATAGTATGCTTCATCATATCGAAATCAATGTGGCCAATCTCGCAACTAGCCGTGTCTTTTATGAACAGCTTTTTGCAGACTTGGGCTATGAACTGGATCAAGAGTGGGAAAAGGGCTTTAGCTATCGCTATCGGAATACCTACCTCGTCTTTGTCCAGAACGAGGAAGATTACAGAGAGCCAAGTTATCACAGAAAGCAAACAGGCCTCAATCACGCCTGCCAACCAAGGTACAGGTTGATGCCCTACACGAGCGCTTGCGAGCGGACGGTGTACCCCTACTCTATGATGACCGCTACCCACAAGCTGGAGGACCAGACCACTACGCCGTCTTTTTCGAAGACCCAGATCGGGTGAAGATTGAGGTGGTGTGGGAGAGGTGAACTAACTAATGAATTTTACAATTGAAAATATTATTTCCTTTGTAGGAGCTATGGGAATTAGTACGATTATCGGAACAGTTATTTCATTTGTTCAAACTAATAAAAAGCATAAATTAGATTTAGTTACAAGGGAGCGTTCTGAATGGAGAAAGCAACTAAAAAAAATTATAAAAAATTTAGATGATGAAAATAATAGGGCGATAGCGATAAGTGAGTTGAAAAGTCAAATTAACCCATATGGTAGAAATATGGATATAAAAAATACGAAGCCTTATTTTATGAAAGATGGACATATTTGGGATATGTTAGAAATGGGGGAAAAAGTCAACTATGAGAAGCTGATCTTTTTTGTGGAATTGCTATTAAAATATGATTGGGAGCGGTCAAAAAAAGAAGTGGAGGTTAAACCGTATGAATTGATACATGGAATGATAAGATTTACTTTAATAATACTACATTTTTATTCTATATATCTGATTTATAAAACTGTTACTAAATTAGGCGACATAATGGTATCAATAAATATTGGTATATCTGTGCTAGTCGTGCTTCTTCTGTTAATGCAGAGACTAGTGACAACAGCTATAATTTTAAATCCTTCAAAAAAACGTAGTGAGCAATTTTGGATATTTATGCTCTTTTATGCCTTGCCGTACGCTTATGTAGTGAATAATTTAGTGGATTATTTAAGTATTAGAGAATCGGCAGCAATAAAAGTTATTGCTTTAATAGGGATGTTTATATATGAGGTTTATTATTTATCTTTCTTTGATTCTTATGAAGATAGGTATGTTAAAGAAATCGAGCGATACTTAAGTGTTAGAAGTAGAAAATATCAGGAAAGTATTGAGTTAGCAAATCGAATTCGAGGCAGAGAGGACAAATTATATCAGTATGAATATAATATTTCTGCCATTCATAAGATGAATAAAAAGTTGAAAAAAATCAAAAAAAAGCTGACGAAGAAAAAAAGACCGCAAGAATATTGGCTTCACCCTATTTTATTTTTTAAGTACAGAAGAAATAGAAAACGAATTATAAGAGAAGTCAAAAAATGGAAGAAGGAGATTAACTAATGTCAAAAGAACTATCACCAAAATACAATCCAGCCGAGGTTGAGGCTGGTCGTTATGCGAAATGGCTGGAGGCAGATGTCTTTAAGCCGTCAGGAGACGAGAAGGCTAAGCCTTACTCTATCGTGATTCCACCGCCAAACGTGACGGGAAAACTCCACCTTGGACACGCCTGGGACACGACTTTGCAGGATATTATCATCCGTCAAAAACGCATGCAGGGCTTTGATACTTTGTGGTTGCCAGGGATGGACCATGCAGGGATTGCCACTCAAGCCAAGGTTGAGGAGCGTCTCCGCGAGCAAGGCATTACCCGCTATGACCTCGGTCGTGAGAAGTTCCTAGAGAAAGTCTGGGAATGGAAAGACGAGTATGCTGCGACCATTAAGGAGCAGTGGGGCAAGATGGGTTTGTCGCTTGACTACTCGCGTGAGCGGTTTACCCTTGATGAAGGTTTGTCAAAAGCTGTCCGTAAGGTCTTTGTTGATTTGTATCAAAAAGGCTGGATTTACCGTGGCGAATTTATCATCAACTGGGATCCAGCAGCCCGCACAGCCCTTTCAGATATTGAAGTTATTCACAAGGATGTCGAGGGTGCCTTCTACCACATGAACTATATACTTGAGGATGGCTCTCGTGCGCTTCAAGTTGCGACAACACGTCCTGAGACCATGTTTGGAGATGTTGCGGTTGCGGTCAACCCAGAAGACCCACGCTATAAGGACTTGATTGGACAAAACGTTATCTTGCCGATTGTCAATAAAGCCATTCCAATCGTAGCCGATGAACATGCGGATCCAGAATTTGGAACAGGGGTTGTAAAAATCACACCTGCCCATGATCCAAATGACTTCCTCGTAGGACAACGCCACAACCTCCCACAAGTCAACGTCATGAACGATGATGGAACGATGAACGACTTGGCGGGTGAATTTGCAGGGATGGATCGTTTTGAAGCTCGTAAGGCAGTCGTAGCTAAGTTAGAAGAGCTTGGTGCTCTAGTAGAAATCGAAAAACGTGTGCATTCTGTCGGACACTCTGAGCGTAGCGGTGCTGTGGTTGAGCCACGTTTGTCTACTCAGTGGTTTGTCAAAATGGATGAATTAGCTAAAAATGCTATTGTCAACCAAAAGACCGAAGATGAAGTGAAATTCTATCCACCACGTTTCAATGACACCTTCCTTCAATGGATGGAAAATGTCCATGACTGGGTGATTTCACGTCAGCTTTGGTGGGGTCACCAAATCCCAGCTTGGTACAATGCAGAAGGTGACATCTATGTTGGGGAAGAAGCACCAGCAGGTGACGGATGGACTCAGGATGAAGATGTGCTTGATACTTGGTTCAGCTCTGCCCTTTGGCCATTTTCAACGATGGGCTGGCCAGATGAGGACAACGCAGACTTCAAACGCTACTTCCCAACCTCAACCCTTGTCACAGGCTACGACATCATTTTCTTCTGGGTGTCACGGATGATTTTCCAATCTCTTGAATTTACAGACCGTCGTCCGTTTGAAAATGTCTTGATTCACGGTTTGATTCGAGATGAAGAAGGTCGGAAAATGTCTAAATCTCTCGGAAATGGGATTGATCCGATGGATGTGATTGACCAGTACGGGGCAGACAGTCTCCGTTGGTTCTTGTCAAACGGCTCTGCACCAGGTCAGGACGTACGTTTCTCTTACGAGAAAATGGACGCCTCATGGAACTTCATCAATAAAATTTGGAATATTTCCCGCTACATTCTCATGAATAATGAGGGCTTGAGCCTTGAGGAAGCGCGTGAAAATGTTGCAAAAGTAGCCGCAAGCGAGGCTGGAAACGTGACAGACCGCTGGATTCTCCACAACCTCAATGAAACCATTGCTAAAGTCACTGAAAACTTTGACAAGTTTGAGTTTGGTGTGGCTGGTCATATCCTCTACAATTTCATTTGGGATGAATTTGCGGACTGGTATGTCGAGTTGACCAAGGAAGTGCTTTATAGCGACAATGAGGCAGAAAAAATCATGACTCGCTCTGTGCTTCTTTACACCTTGGATCAAATATTGCGTCTGCTTCACCCAATCATGCCATTCGTAACAGAGGAAATCTTTGGGCAAATCTCAGAAGGCAGCATTGTGACGGCAAGCTATCCAGTGGCTCGTCCTGAGTTTGAAAATCATGCAGCGGCAAATGGCGTAGAAGCACTGAAAGACGTGATTCGTGCCGTGCGCAATGCGCGTAGCGAAGTCAATGTTGCCCCAAGCAAGCCAATCACGCTCTTGATCAAGCCAACGGACAGCCAGTTAGAAGAATTCTTCAAGGCAAATGTCAACTACATCAAACGCTTCACCAATCCAGAACACTTGGAAATTGACGCAAGCCTAGCTGCACCAGAACTGGCTATGTCAAGTGTCATCACAGGAGCTGAAATCTATTTACCGCTTGCAGACCTGCTCAATGTCGATGAAGAATTGGCTCGTCTTGAAAAAGAACTTGCCAAATGGCAGAAAGAACTCGACATGGTTGGCAAAAAACTTGCTAACGAAAAATTCGTTGCCAACGCCAAACCAGAAGTCGTCGAAAAAGAACGCGCTAAACAGCTTGATTACCAAACCAAATACGATGCGACCAAAGAACGCATTGCAGAGATGGAGAAGTTGGTGAAATAGCTGGAACAATAGTGAATAGGCATCAACTGTCATAAGAACTGGCCATAGTATGGAGAGAATTAACAGGATTCTCTCCTTTTTGCTGTTCATCCTTATTGAATTTCAAAAATAGCTCTTTTATATTCATCAAAAATCAAAATTTGACATCGATAACTCACCTTCCTTACTGAACCCTAGTTCTATCTGTAGTTTCGTTTCCTAGTCAGATTTTGATTTTTATAGAGTGTTATCTGTGTCTGCTTATTTTTGCTATAAAAAGGAGTATATGAATAGGCATCAACTGTAATAAGAAAAGCCCTTACTAGGAGTACATACCTAATGAAGGCTTTATGTGAGTTTTCATATGTTTGTGGGTGAGCGCGTCGCGCTCCCTCGCTACATATTATCGTTTAATCAGTCTGATACCGGATTTTGGAAAACAAAAAACGAGGGCTATAAAATCGATTTCTAAGCTACAATCTTTTCGTCAAAACAGAATGGCTACCCCTCCATATATTCTTTTAGTTGCTCTCCTTGTAAGCCGACATTCAGTGCGATGAGGAGCTTCAATCTAGCTTTAGGAGCGTTTAGTTCTTTGACAAAGAAGATGCCTTTTTGATGGAGATCGACTCCACCTCCGTCATAGGCATAGACTGGTTCTGCAATTCCGTTGAAACACCGTGAAACAAGGGCAATCGGAATTCCTGCTTCTAGGAAATCAGTTAGTTTGTCCGCTACTTCTTTGGGAAGATTACCCGCACCAAATGCCTCAATGATTAAGCCGTCCAGGTTTTGGGAATCTAATATATCGAGCAATTCGGTCTTCATCCCAGCATAGGTTGGAATGATGGGAACGAGGCCTGAAATCTGTTCTAGGTCGAAACGAACGCGGGGTTCCGCATTTTTAAAGTAGAGAATTTCCTGTTTCATCACAAGTCCTAACGGTCCATGAGTTGGTGTTTGGAAGGTACCAACGTTGGTCGTGTGGGTCTTTGTAACATATTTTGCAGCATGAATTTCATCATTCATGACAACAAGAACACCCTTATCTTTTGCTTTGTCGTGGCTGGCTACTCGAAGGGCATTGAGGTAGTTATAGACGCCGTCGCTTCCTAGTTCATTAGATGAACGCATGGCTCCTGTTAAGACGACAGGAATAGCAGGTAATTCCATTGTATCTAAAAAATAAGCTGTTTCTTCTAGCGTATCTGTTCCATGAGTGATGACAACTCCGTCATACTGAGTCGCTTTCTCTTTGATTGTCTGATAAAGAGTGAGCATGTGCTCAGGTGTCATATATGGGCTAGGGAGATTAAAGATGTCTAGTGCTGTGACATGGATACCATTTAGAGGGACAGAAACATGATTCATCGGATTTTCATGATTGGTTGTCACCTTACCTTCCATATCTGCCTGCATAGAGATAGTACCGCCTGTGTGTAAGACAAGAATATTTTTCATAAACTTTCAGATTCTTTCCAATTGTGGTATACTAATTGTATCATAAAATGCAGGAAAGTAGGTGAGATGTTGAAGATTAAGGCAGTATTTTTTGATATAGATGGAACCTTATTGACAGATAATCGTACAGTCAGTCCTTCAACAATCTCAGCTATCAATCAGCTACGTAGACAAGGGATTTTAGTTGGGCTAGCAACTGGTAGGGGGCCACGTTTTGTACTCCAATATATGGCTTCTTTGAGTTTAGATTTTGCAATCACCTACAATGGTCAGTACATTTTGTCGCGCGAAAAAGTGTTATTTATGCAGGAGCTACCCAAAGAAGATATGCCAGCCTTGATTGAATATGCTAGACAATATAAAAAGGATCTTTCTTTTGGGACAGCGTTTGGTGTTGCAGGAAGTCGGATTATGAGTTTCGGTGGAGGAAATCTAGCTTATCGACTAACACGGATGGTTCCTGCTTCCTGGGCTGGATTTGTTAATTTTATTTTTAACCGATTCATTCGCAAGGTCAGTCCTCAAAATGAAGAGCAGTTGCGGATTATTTCAGAACGTTCTATTTATCAGATGATGTTGTTAGCGACAGAAAGAGAGACTAGACGGTTAGCTTCGCAGTTTCCGAGATTAGCATTTACTCGTTCAAGCCCTTATGCGGTGGATATTATTTCAAAGGGAAATTCCAAATTAGTAGGGATTGAGCGTATTGGTGCCCAGTACCAATTTAGTCTTGATGAAGTCGTTGTGTTTGGCGATTCAAACAATGACTTGGAAATGCTGGCTGGTATTCCACATTCTGTTGCCATGAAAAATGGAACAAAAAAAGCTCGTCAGGCGGCCTTTTATATTACAGATAGTAATAATCACGATGGTATTTTTAAGGCCTTAGTGCATTTTGGTCTCGTAGAAGGAGCGTCATATGTTTCAGAGTAAGGATAGCCGGTTTAATGCAGTCAAGGACTTTCATGCGAAAATGGATGAAAGAACGCAAGAGTTCCCGCTTGCCTATGAGCCTCAGTCGGCACTGTATCGTGCAGATTTCAAATTAGAAGAAATTGTTGAATTTTTGTATGCTACTGCAAGGAATAATGAAGAGTTTGATGAGATGACTCAGAAACTTCACAGAGCCTTGGATAAGGCGGCGAAAAAGTCGAAACAGAATGAAAGAACAGCTGATCCCTTGTTAGGACAAGTAGATGCTTTACTTGATTTGTTGTATTTTACCTATGGTTCCTTTGTGTTAATGGGAGTTGATCCAGAACCGATTTTTGACATTGTACATCAAGCGAACATGGGAAAAATTTTTCCAGATGGCAAGGCACGTTTTGATCCGATTACTCATAAAATTTTAAAACCAGAGAATTGGTCAGAAAAGTATGCGCCAGAGCCTGCCATTCAAGAAGAATTGGTCAGACAATCTAAAGTTCATCAGAGGCAGGAAGATAAAAACTAAGCACCCGTTTTCACGGGTGCTTATACTTTATTAAGATTACATTGTCTTATCCTTATCTCGCACAATGAGTAAATCAATTGTCGTGTGGCGTAGGATGTACTCTGATGAAGAGCCAATGAGGAGACGTTCAAAGGTATTGAGCCCCGTTGCCCCTAAGAGCATTAAATCAGCACCAGTTTCCTCTGGAATATCATGGGCAAGTAGTGTTTTAGGATTACCAAATTCAATCACAATTTGAACTTCTGAAAGTCCAGCTTGTAGCGCCTGTTCTTGATAGTCCTTGAGGAGGGTCTGAGCTTCTTGCTCAAGAGTTTCGTAAATTGCTGCATCAAAGGCTGCAATATTGTGAAGTGCGCGAGTGTCAATGACATGGGCAATAATCAGTCGTGCTTGGTTGCGTTTTGCAACGTGAATGGCCTTGTGTAGAGCTAATTCAGCTTCTGTTGAACCGTCGACAGCGACTAGGATAACTTGGTAAGATTGTGTCATAGGTCTTCACCCCTTTCTTTCCATATATATTATAACATGTTTTTAGGAAAAAGGCAAGTAATTCTTGTTATTTTAAGGGATTTAGGCTAAAATAATACCAATAGAAAGTCGAGGTAAGCTTGATGAGACAGTTTGATAAATCGATGAAATTAGACGATGTAGCTTATGATATTCGTGGTCCGGTATTAGAAGAAGCGATGCGTATGCGGGCAAATGGTGAGCAAATTCTGCGCTTAAATACGGGAAATCCTGCTGAATTTGGTTTTACAGCGCCAGATGAGGTAATCCATGATTTGATTCACAATGCGCGGAAATCAGAAGGCTATTCTAATAGTAAGGGGATTTTTTCAGCACGTAAGGCCATTATGCAGTATTGTCAATTGAAGCATTTTCCAAATGTGGATATTGAAGATATTTATTTAGGAAATGGAGTTAGTGAGCTAATTGTTATGTCCATGCAGGGGCTGTTGGACAATGGTGATGAGGTCTTGGTACCTATGCCGGATTATCCTCTTTGGACAGCAGCAGTTAGCTTGGCAGGTGGAAATGCAGTTCATTATGTTTGTGATGAGGCGGCTGATTGGTATCCTGATTTGGAAGATATGGAAGCTAAAATTACCTCGCGGACTAAGGCGATTGTCTTAATCAATCCCAATAACCCGACAGGTGCCCTCTATCCAAAAGAAATCCTTGAGGGAATTGTTGATATTGCGCGTCGCCATGAGTTGATTATCTTCTCGGATGAAATTTATGACCGTATGGTTTTTGATGGAGCAGTGCACATTCCGATTGCGACCTTGGCGCCAGATTTATTTGTCGTGACCATGAACGGTTTGTCCAAATCCCACCGGATCTGTGGTTTTCGGGTCGGTTGGATGGTTCTATCAGGACCAAAACGACATGTAAAAGGCTATATCGAAGGCCTCAATATGCTATCGAATATGCGACTTTGTTCAAATGTCTTGGCACAACAAGTTGTGCAAACGTCCCTTGGTGGCTATCAGTCTGTTGATAAGCTCTTGATGCCAGGAGGTCGTTTGTATGAGCAACGGGAATTTATCACGAAAGCAATTAGTGATATTCCTGGCCTATCTGCAGTGAAACCTAAGGCTGGTCTTTATATCTTTCCTAAAATTGATCGCGAAATGTACCGGATTGAAGACGATGAGCAGTTTGTCTTGGACTTCTTGAAGCAGGAGAAGGTTCTCCTCGTTCATGGACGAGGCTTTAACTGGAAGGAACCAGATCATTTCCGCATTGTTTACCTTCCACGAGTGGATGAATTAGCAGAAATTCAAGAGAAAATGACACGTTTCTTGCGACAATATCGTCGGTAGAAGGCAATCATTCGTTTTATCTTGTTTGAGTGTCATTCTATCAGGTTTTGCTAGGAAAAGTTACTGACTAGACAGTTATTTTACCAAAACGTTACAAATCTAACGCTGAGTGAATTTATATGAAACGGAGGTTGGGGAGTTTTCCAGCCTCATTTTTCTTATCAGACTGCATATGGAAGTTAAATTGTAGTGGATTTTAAAACAATATGTAATTTTCTGATAATTATTGAAATTACCTGCTGTTTTTGATATAATGAAAGCAATTACAGAATAAAGAGGATTGTATGACTACATTATTAGAAAAGACGCGAGACATTACGTCTATTTTGAAGCGTTCAGAAGAGCAATTGTCAGAAGAATTGCCTTACAATGCGATTGCAGAGCACCTTTCAGAGATTATTGATTGCAACGCTTGTATTATCAATAGTGAGGGAGAAGTCCTAGGTTATTATATGAAGTATAAAACCAATAATGACCGGGTAGAGGAATTCTTTTTAACCAAGCAATTTCCAGATGGCTATGTAAAAGGAGTAGCGCAGGTTTATGATACTCAGGTTAATCTCCCAGCGGACAGTGAATTGACGGCTATTCCAGTTGAATCACGTTCTATGTATCCTAATAGTTTGACGACCATTGCCCCAATCCATGTGACAGGGATTCGTTTTGGAACCTTGATTATTTGGCGCCATGATGAACAATTTGACGAAGATGATTTGATTTTGGTTGAAATTGCAGCGACAGTGGTTGGGATTCAGCTTTTGAATTTCCAGCGGGAAGAAGATGAGAAAAACATTCGTCGCCGTGCGGCAGTCAATATGGCAGTCAATACTCTATCCTACTCGGAAATGAAGGCTGTTTCAGCGATTTTGGGCGAATTGAATGGCGATGAGGGGCAATTGACAGCTTCTGTCATCGCAGATCGTATTGGGATTACGCGCTCGGTGATTGTCAATGCATTGCGTAAATTAGAGAGTGCAGGAATTATTGAAAGTCGTTCCTTGGGCATGAAGGGGACATACTTGAAAGTCTTAATTCCAGCTATCTTTGATGAAATTAAGAAACGAGATTATTAACATGACGAAGGCTCTCATTTCGATTGATTATACGGTCGATTTTGTGGCAGATGGGGGAAAATTAACAGCTGGAGTTCCAGCTCAAGCTATTTCTTCTACTATCTATGATGTAACCAAACAGGCGTTTGACTGCGGGTGCTATATCTTTTTTGCAATCGATTTGCATGAAGAGGGTGATACTTTTCATCCAGAAAGCCGACTTTTTCCTCCACACAATCTCAAAGGAACAAGTGGCCGCCATTTGTATGGTCCCTTAGCTGATTTTTATGCAGAATACCAAGATGATGCGCGGGTTTTTTGGATGGACAAGCGCCATTATTCAGCCTTTTCGGGAACGGATTTAGATATTCGTTTGCGGGAAAGACAGGTTGATACGGTGATATTGACAGGTGTCTTGACGGATATTTGTGTACTTCATACAGCTATTGATGCCTATAATCTTGGGTACAAGATTGAAATTGTAGCCTCAGCAGTTGCTAGCCTGAATGAAGAGCAACATCAATTTGCCTTGAGACATATGGAACAAGTCTTGGGAGCAACTATACTGTAGTAACATAGAGGCTGGGACTTAGTGCCTAGTCTTTTTTGAGTGTTGAGGCTCTTTAGAAAAATGGCTGATGAAACTCTATCCAAATCAGCATCTGATTAGCCAACGAAAACGCAGGAAGTTGAAATCGAAACTGTATTCAGCTCCAGTCTTTCTCATTAGAATCATTAAAAACAGATTAAGGTAATGGCTGATTGACAAGTATGAGATGGCAATTTATTGAGGAAGAGACTAGATTTATGGTAAAATAAGAGGAATACGATTCGTGGAAAATCGAAATGAAGGGTATTGTTTTACTGATTTTTGGTTTTCTTAGAGAATGAGTAAGAAAGGATTCGATGATGAAAATTACAGAAGAAGAAGTTCGTCACGTGGCTAACCTGTCCCAACTAGCTTTTAGTGCGGAAGAAACGGCAGCTTTTGCAACGACCTTGAGTAAAATTGTGGATATGGTCGAGTTGCTAAATGAAGTAGATACAACAGGGGTTCCTGTAACGACAACCATGGCAGAACAAAAAAATGTGATGCGGGAAGATGTTGCCCAAAAAGGAGAGGATAGACAAGAACTCTTCAAGAACGTTCCTGAATCTCAAAATCATTTTATTAAAGTTCCAGCTATTTTAGACGGGGGAGGAGATGCCTAATGAGTTTTAATCACTATTCAATTGATGAGTTGCATAACCTTCTTGTCAAGAAAGAACTATCCGTTCTTGAGTTGACCAAGGCAACCTTGGAGGATATTAAAGAGCGTGAAGAAGCGGTTGGCAGTTTTATTACGATTGCAGAAGAAGAGGCCTTGGCACAAGCTGCTAAAATTGATGAAAAAGGAATTGATGAAGCCAACGTCATGGCGGGGATTCCGCTAGCTGTGAAAGATAATATTTCTACCAAGGGAATTTTGACAACAGCGGCTTCAAAGATGCTCTATAATTATGAGCCAATATTTGATGCAACATCTGTTGCCAATGCGTATAAAAAAGATATGGTGGTCATAGGAAAGACAAACATGGATGAATTTGCCATGGGTGGTTCGACCGAAACGTCCTACTTTAAAAAGACTAAGAATGCTTGGGATCAGACCAAGGTTCCAGGTGGCTCATCTGGGGGTTCTGCAACAGCAGTAGCTTCTGGTCAGGTGCGCCTATCACTCGGTTCTGATACAGGAGGTTCGATTCGCCAGCCGGCAGCCTTTAATGGGGTGGTCGGAATGAAGCCAACCTATGGAACGGTTTCGCGTTTTGGTTTGATTGCTTTTGGTAGTTCCTTGGATCAGATTGGTCCTTTCTCACAAACGGTCAAAGAAAATGCGCAGTTGCTCAATGTGATTGCAGGCCATGATGTGAAAGATGCGACATCTGCTCAACCTGGGGTGGCAGATTATGCTAGCAAGATTGGTCAAGACATCAAGGGCATGAAAATTGCACTGCCGAAAGAATATATTGGCGAAGGAATTGATCCACAAATCAAAGAGTGTATCTTACAGGCCGCAAAACAGTTAGAGAACCTAGGTGCTATCATTGAAGAAGTCAGCCTACCTCATAGTAAGTACGGTGTAGCGGTTTATTATATTATTGCTTCGTCTGAAGCAAGCTCAAACCTGCAACGTTTTGATGGTATTCGCTATGGTTTCCGTGCAGAAGATGCGACAAATTTGGATGAGATTTATGTCAATACACGTAGCCAAGGTTTTGGTGAAGAAGTCAAACGTCGCATTATGCTGGGAACTTTCAGTTTATCTTCTGGTTATTATGATGCTTACTACAAGAAAGCTGGTCAGGTCCGCAGCTTGATTATCCAAGATTTTGAGAAGGTCTTTGCAGATTATGATTTGATTTTAGGCCCAACTGCTCCAACGGTAGCTTATGGTCTTGGTACCATGAATCAGGATCCCGTTGCCATGTACTTGGCGGATCTTTTGACGATTCCAGTCAATTTGGCAGGGCTACCGGGTATTTCGATTCCTGCTGGCTTTGTAGAAGGGTTGCCAGTCGGCTTACAATTGATTGGACCAAAACATAGTGAGGAAACGATTTATCAAGTGGCAGCAGCCTTTGAAGCAACAACCGATTATCATAAGCAACAACCTGTTATCTTTGGAGGTGAGAAATAATGAACTTTGAAACCATTATTGGACTTGAAGTCCATGTTGAATTGAATACCAATTCAAAGATTTTCTCTCCGTCATCTGCCCATTTTGGAGAGGATCCCAATGCCAATACCAATGTGATTGACTGGTCCTTCCCTGGTGTTCTACCTGTCTTAAATAAAGGTGTAGTAGAAGCAGGTATCAAAGCGGCGTTAGCTTTGAACATGGCTATTCATAAACAGATGCACTTTGACCGCAAGAATTATTTCTATCCAGATAATCCTAAGGCCTATCAAATTTCTCAATTTGATGAACCAATTGGGTATAATGGTTGGATTGAGATTGAACTAGAGGACGGATCGACCAAGAAAATCCGTATTGAACGAGCACATTTGGAAGAAGATGCGGGGAAAAACACTCACGGGACAGATGGTTATTCCTATGTTGATTTGAACCGTCAGGGTGTGCCCTTGATTGAGATCGTTTCAGAAGCGGATATGCGCAGTCCAGAAGAAGCCTATGCCTACTTAACAGCTCTGAAGGAAATTATCCAGTATACTGGTATTTCAGATGTTAAGATGGAAGAAGGCTCCATGCGTGTCGATGCCAATATCTCTCTTCGTCCGTATGGTCAAGAGGCTTTTGGTACCAAGACTGAATTGAAAAATTTGAACTCCTTTAACTATGTCAAAAAAGGATTGCAACATGAAGTGGAGCGCCAAGCAAAAATCTTGCGTTCTGGTGGTCAAATTCAGCAGGAAACCCGTCGCTATGATGAAGCAACTGGGGAAACCATTCTCATGCGGGTCAAAGAAGGTTCAGCGGATTACCGTTATTTCCCAGAACCAGACTTACCATTATATGAAATTAAAGATAGTTGGATTGCCGAAGTTGCGACAAGTTTACCGAAGTTTCCGAAGGAACGCCGAGCAGATTATATGGAGCGTTTGGGCTTGTCAAGCTATGATGCAAGCCAATTGACGGCTACCAAGATTCTGTCTGATTTCTTTGAAGCAGCAGTAGCTCTTGGTGGTGATGCCAAACTTGTTTCTAACTGGTTGCAAGGTGAGGTAGCTCAATTCTTGAATGCAGAACAAAAGAGCTTATCAGAGATTGCCTTAACTCCTGAAAATTTGGTTGAAATGATTAGTTTGATTGCAGATGGTACGATTTCATCCAAGATTGCTAAGAAAGTTTTTGTTCATTTGGCGAAAAATGGCGGTTCTGCGCGTGAATATGTGGAAAAAGCTGGTTTGGTACAGATTTCAGATCCAGCAGTCTTGATTCCAATTATTCATCAAGTCTTTGCAGATAATGAAGCAGCGGTGGCAGACTTCAAGTCTGGAAAACGCAATGCGGACAAGGCCTTTACTGGTTTCTTGATGAAAGCAACTAAAGGACAAGCCAATCCGCAAGTGGCTCAACAACTCTTAGCCCAAGAGTTGCAGAAACTATTAGAACAATAAACAGTATTTAAAAACGAGTCAGTTGAAAAGAAAAAAACGTATAATGGACAGTATAAAAAGCGATATACTGTTCATTTTTTTTTTTGAAAAAATGTTTAAAAAAGGATTGACCTTCACGTATCGTTAGGGTTTATAATAAGATAGTCAGGAGGAAGATATGTATTTAGTTAAAGAAGTTGCGCAACTTTCAGGCGTTTCCATCCGAACGCTGCACCACTATGATCGTATTGGGCTTCTCTGCCCACGGAAGGCAGAAAATGGCTATCGCTACTATACAGAAGAAAATCTTGCACAATTACAGCAGATTCTCTTCTATAGATATCTGAGATTTCCACTCAAGAATATCAAGGAGCTCTTGGGAAACGACACAGATAATCTTGCTCAACTAGAGGAGCAATTCCTCTTATTGACCGCTGAGCAAAAGCGATTAACCACCCTTATTGACACCCTGGCAAAAACGATTCAAACAAAGAAAGGAATGATTTACATGACAACAGAAGAAAAATTTGTAGGTTTTCGCTACGAAGATGGCCTCGCCTATCAAGAAGAAGCCATTCAAAAATATGGCAAAGAGATGATTGAAAGTAGTCTGGACAAGCAAAAAGGACAGGAAGCAGAAGTAACGGAGGGGTTTAATACCATCTTCCAACAATTTGCAGATAATCTAGTCGCTGGACTGACAGTTGAAGAAAAAGAAAATCAGGAACTAGCAGGTCAACTTTTGCACCACATCCGTACCTATGGCTTTGATTGCTCGCTTGAAGTTTTTGCTTTTATCGGCAAAGGCTATGTAGGTAATCCAGAATTTCAACGCAACATTGACAAATTTGGGCAAGGTGTTGCCCAATATGTCTGCGATACCATTCAAATTTATGTGCAAAAAGAAAGTGAAGCATAAAAAGATTGAAATGAAAAGAACCTCTTATTAATGGACAACATAAGAGGTTCTTTTTAAATTGGCTCGTTTATAGTAAACATAATACTAAGTAGTCGAGTTCTGCACTCATAAAAGGGTCAGTTTATTCAAGTCTTTAGAAGGGCGATGGTCTCCAGTTTTCTGTGTTAATAACTATTTTTTTGTTTAAACTGAAAAAAATTAAATAAAAACTATTGACAAAGCAAAAAGAACGTCATATAATTCAATTACAACTAAATTTAATTCAGTTGAAACAAAATATAAAGGAGAATCTAAATGAAAACATTAGGTTGGAAAATTAAGATTATTATTGAGAAAGATTAATTGATTATAGTCAGCAGATGCGATGTGAAAGTCGTAAGATGGATAGACAGCATTTTCTATCTTACGGCTTTCAACCGTATCATATTATGAAAGAGAAGTAAGGGAGAGAGTTATGAAGTTATTCCATTATCGAAGTGTCCGATTGGCGATTCTAAGTATTATTTTGCTCAGTTTTTTAGAGGTAGCAATGTCCTATTCCTTGTCATTACTAGTTGTAGAAAGCGTGGATCAATTAGTAAAAAATGCTTGTATCGTTATGGGGATTTACCTGCTTTATGCACTGTTTTTCTTTTTGAGTATGAAAGCGAAAGCGCTAGCTACCTATTTTGTGACTCAAGACATGAAACAAAAAACGGATAAATGGCTGATTCATTTGACTGCTAAAGAGTATCATCTCAAGGATCATGGTGAGCGTTTATCGCTTTATGTCAATGATGTAAATAAGGTGCTAGATTTGACGGTTGGTAAGTATTTGTCCATGGTGGAAAAGGCAGCTGTAACGGTATTTGTCTTCATTTCTTTATGGCTGATTCATTATAGTATGGCATTGATTGCCGTTATTTCTTTTGTTGTGATGGCTTTTGTTCCTAGCTTATTTCAGGGAGCACTTTCGACCCATATTCTAGGTGTGCAAGAAGCTAAAGAAGGCTATCTCGCTAAGATGAGAGAATTATTGCAGGGATTTGATACCTATCTGGAAAATACAGCATTTTCAGTATTTTTAGAAAAATCTCGTAAAGCTGCCTATCGGTATGCTGAGGTTGTCTTAAAAGCAGATAGTTTTACAGCATTGATGAGTGCTAGTCTAACCTTTATTAATTCATTTGTGACAATTGTTGCGCTAGGAATCTTATCTTACAATGTATTACAAGGGAAAGTGGCAGTGGGAGCTTTTTTATCAGTGACAGCCTTGTTGCCAAGTTTCGGTTCAGCGGTGATGGAATGCCTGTCGGACAAGGAATTTTTCATGTCTGGTCAAACCTTATATGAGGCGAAATTTGGCAGGATGAATCAGCCTGCATTTGAAGAAAAACGGTTTTGTCATTCAATCAGTGCATTTAAAGAGGTTCCGTTGCCTCAAAAGGAAACGGAAGAGCCTGCACTTCAAACGATTCAGGCTATACAATTGGAAAATATTCGTTTGGACTATGATGGAAAGGTAGTGACATTTCCAGAAGAGCTTCAGTTCCGTCAAGGGCAAAAATATGCTATAATGGGCGAAAGTGGCTGTGGAAAATCTAGTTTGCTGAAAGTGCTGATTGGGCAAAATACGGATTATACAGGAACTGTTTTAGTAAACGGGAAAGTCGCAAAGCAGCCCCTTTTTAGTAGCCTGTCCTATGTTAATCAGACGACCTTTTTGTTCAATGATACGATTCGGCACAATATCGATTTGTTAGGACAACATGAATCGAATGAGTTGCTAGCAGTTTTGCAATTATTGAACTTAGAACATTTGTCTTTGGACGATAGGATTGAAGACAATGGGAAAAATTTGTCTGGTGGACAAAGACAACGATTAGCAATCGCTCGAGCACTGTTGCGTTCGAAAGATTGTATTGTCTTAGACGAAGCAACGGCGAATTTGGACCGAGAAACAGCTGAGAAAATCGAAGAATACATTTTAGGCAATGTGGGGCTGGTTATTATGGTAAGTCATCATATGACAGAACATATTCGAGAAAAAATAGATAAGGTAATTAGGTTAGCATAAAATGTCCTTAGTATCAGAAAAAAGTTATATTGTTGATTTTTTACAATCCTTTAGCCTGCTGTATGAGATAAAAGAGTGGGATAATGGGCAGGAAACAGTCTTAGATCGGATAATGGACAAGAATTATCAGGATCTTGTGCGCCAGTATGTTCATGAAATCAGCCGTCATAAACCGATTCTCTCACAGTTTGTGACGAAAGATTATAATATTTTGTGGCTTTTTCTATCCGTACAGGCTGAAATAAGGCATTTTACGGATTATCTGGAGGGGGTACAGCAAGTCTCCCAAGAACAATTTTTACAGTTGTTAGCAAGAGAATTTTCAGAAGAAGGGAAAGGGTTTACTTTGGTTGATTTAGATCGTCAAGCTTGGTCAGCTTCCTCTAAATGGAATTTAGTTCTCCTTCAAGAGGAGTTTCAGGCTAAGCGAGGGGCACTACTATCAATTTTACCGAAACTCTATCAATTGTATGGTGAGTATGCTAGGATGCTTGAGACTCAATTTGAGAAAAAGATCCAAACAGCTCAATTACACCTGACAACAGAGAAATCTTATCAGCTGATTTTCAAAGATTATCTAGATGAAAAAACATTCCAAACGGTTCAAGATCAGCTGGTCTTACTTATCTCGAGTCATAAGGTCTTAATTCATCTAAAACAACCCCACCCTTTGTTAGGAATAGGGGTGCATGTGTATGATTATTTTGAAGAGCAACAGCGTCAGGCTTTGTTAGATGAAGTCAGCATGCAGAACATACTAAAGGTATTGGCTGATCAGACGAGATATGGGATTATAAAGGTGATCGGGAAGGGAATGACTTCCAATAAAGAAATCGCTAAAGCCTTTTCGATCTCACCTTCTGGTGTAACCTATCAATTGAACTTTCTAGTAGACAATCATATTATCCAGAAAGACGATGAAACAAAACAGTTTGTCGTTAATCATGACCTTATCAGGTCTGCCTTACTTGCTGTTTTAAATGACTTAGACATTCCGACTCGCTAATCAGACAGAATAAAAGGCTCAAAGCCAACAGTAACTTGTTGGTTTTGAGCCTTTTAGATTGCTTGAATCTTTACAAACTACTATCTCTCAAGGTTAATTGGGTACCCAGTTTAACCATGCGGGGGTGGAAGTTGTTTGGCTTTTTGAGCATAGCATCTATCAGCTCCACAGCCTGAATGCCCATTTCTTCAGTGAAAACGGTGATGCTAGACAGGGCAGGATAGACTTGCTTGGTAATGGGCGTATCATTAAAGGTAATGACTTGGACCCGATTAGGTACAGCGACTTGAGCCTCTTGCAAGGCGCGGAGGGCACCGACAGCGAGGCTATCATTGGCAATGAAAAAGGCTGTTGGTAACTCTTCTTTTAAGGTATCAATCGCTTCCTTCATGAGCTGATAACCAGATTGGCTGGTAAATGGGCCAGTAAAAACAAAGCGTTCGTGATAGAGATTACAGTCAGTTAGGTATTGTTTAAATGTCCGTAGTCTAGGGTCTAATAAAATCAGTTCCTTGTCGTAGGTCTCTTCTTGGCCTGCAATCATACCGATTTCCGTAATTCCTTGTTTAAGGTAGTGATCAAGAACTTGAATGACCGAGCGATTGAAATCTGTCGTTACGCAAGAAAATCCCTCTGCTAGGGTATCAAAATCGACAAACACCAATTGCTTGTGAAAATCGGCTAATTGTTTCATTTGTTGCTGGCTAAATTTTCCAACGGCAATCAGAGCGTCTACTTCTTTCAACAGAGGGGAGTCAATATCGTGGAAACACCGAACGATCTCATAACCTAATTCAAGCGCGCGTTGTTCTAGGCTAATCCGAATAGAATAGTAGTAGATATCATCCAACTCCCTACTTTCGGTATACCATTGTAGGATCCCAATTTTTCGTGGCACGCCTTCCACAAGAGATTTTGTTAGGTGCTTAGTGTAACCCAGTTGTTTGGCAATTGCAAACACTTTTTGTCGAGTATCAGGGCTAACTGATAGACTCGTATCTTCTTTCAAAACGCGTGAAACGGTAGCAGTTGATAAATTCGTTTTTTGAGCAATATCTTTTAAGGTAACCATAATTTTCTCCTCAATTCCCTTCCATTATACCATAGTTTAGTAAAAATAGTAGGCTACTAAAATCAAATTTATTTAGTAAAATTTACTAAAATCATTGACAAAAAGGCAGAATCAGTTTACAATAGAATAAAAACGGTTACAATAGGAGGATATAAAATGAAGGTAGTAGAGCTTCAACAGGCTTTTAAAGAGATTTTTGAGAAGGAAGCGGATGCGACTTTCTTCTCCCCAGGACGGATTAACCTAATTGGGGAGCATACAGACTATAATGGTGGTCATGTCTTCCCAGCAGCGATTACCTTGGGGACCTATGGAGCAGCTCGCAAACGTGACGATCAACTTCTGCGCTTTTATTCTGCTAATTTTGAGGAATTGGGAATCATCGAGGTTGATTTAGAGAATTTGGTCTATGATAAGGCGGATAACTGGGCCAACTATGCCAAGGGAGTCTTGCACTATTTACAAGAAGCTGGTCATCGCATTGATACAGGACTAGATGTATTTGTCTATGGCAATATTCCAAACGGATCTGGCTTATCCTCATCTGCTTCCTTGGAATTATTGATTGGGATTATAGCAGAGGAATTGTTTGACTTAGACTTGACTCGTCTTGACTTAGTCAAGATTGGGAAACAGACGGAAAATCATTTTATCGGTGTCAATTCAGGAATCATGGATCAATTTGCAATCGGAATGGGGGCAGATCAAAGAGCCATTTATTTAGATACAAATACACTTGACTATGAATTAGTACCGCTTGATTTGGGCAATCATGTGATTGTCATCATGAATACTAATAAACGCAGGGAATTAGCAGATTCTAAGTACAATGAGCGCCGAGCAGAATGTGAAAAAGCTGTAGAAGAATTAAATGCGGTATTAGACATTCAAACCTTGGGTGAGCTCGATGCACAGACCTTTGACGAATATAGTTACTTGATTAAAGATGAAAATCGAATGAAGCGAGCTCGTCATGCTGTCTGGGAAAATCAGCGGACTTTGCAGGCTAGACAGGCTTTAGAAGCTGGTGACTTACAACAATTTGGTCGCTTGGTCAATGCTTCTCATGTATCCTTGGAGCATGATTATGAAGTCACTGGTCTAGAATTAGACACCTTGGCTCATACCGCTTGGCAGCAAGAAGGTGTGTTGGGTGCTCGTATGACAGGAGCAGGTTTTGGTGGTTGTGGCATTGCCATTGTTGACAAGGATAAGGTGGAGGCTTTCACGACAAATGTCGGCAAGATTTATACAGACATCGTAGGCTATGCGCCAAGTTTCTATATCGCTGAAATTGCAGCAGGCTCTCGTGTTTTATCTCGAAAATAATAGGAAGTGAAAATGACAAGAAGTGTAGTGGACAGGTTCGTAGATGGCCTTATTTTAAGCAGTCGCTATGAGGAGTTAGACCGTATCTATCTAAAAAATCGTGTGATGGCTCTAGTGGGCGAGGTAGGTGTAGAGCAAGATAGTCATGCAGAAACACTTGTAGAACTGAAAGATGAGTTGGTTGCCCTTGCAGTAAAAAATGGCCACGTCGGGGCCCTGTTAGAAGAGCAGGACATGTTGGGGGCGGAGTTAATGGACTTTATGACTCCTAGCCCTAGTCAGGTGAATCAGCAATTTTGGACCTCTTATGAAACGGATCCTGAACAAGCTATTGCTGATTTTCATAACCTCAGTAAGCGCAACGACTACATCAAGGTGGGGGCGATTGCAAAGAATATCTACTATCAGGTAGCGACAGAATATGGGGATTTGGAAATTACCATTAACCTATCAAAGCCTGAGAAAGATCCTAAGGCTATTGCCGCTGCTAAACTTGTTGAAACGTCAGACTATCCCCAATGCCTTCTTTGTATGGAAAATGAAGGTTATCAAGGCCGTGTCAATCATCCTGCACGGGCGAATCATCGGATTATTCGATTGAATTTGGGGCAGGAAAAATGGGGCTTCCAATACTCGCCCTATGCCTATTTTAATGAACATGCGATTTTTCTAAATACGGAACATGTGCCCATGGCGATTACACCAAAAACGTTTGAACAATTGCTAGATTTAGTGGCGTTATTCCCAGGGTATTTTGTGGGATCAAATTCCGACTTACCGATAGCAGGTGGATCTATTTTGACACATAATCATTATCAAGGTGGCCGGCATAGGTTTGCTATGGACTGCGCAGAAATTGGGCAAGAACTCGTCTTTGCAGACTTTGAAGATGTGGTGGCTGGGATTGTTAAATGGCCCATGTCCGTCATTCGTTTGTCAGGTGAAGATAAGAGTCGCTTGGTGGCATTAGCAAGCAAGATTTTAGAAAAATGGCGGAGCTACTCTGATGAGGCGGTACAGATTCTTGCTTCTTCAAACGGCGAGCTACATCATACCATTACACCAATTGCGCGCAGAAAAGGGGATTGCTTTGAGTTGGATTTAGTCTTGCGGGATAATCAGACCTCAGCAGCATTTCCAGACGGCATCTATCATCCACATCCAGATGTTCAGCATATTAAAAAAGAAAATATTGGTCTGATTGAGGTGATGGGACTAGCGATTTTACCCCCACGTCTCAAAAAAGAATTGCAAGAAGTTGTAGACTATTTGCTAGGCGAGGTCGACCAAGTTGCAGCTTATCATCAAGAATGGGCAGATAAATTAAAATCACAAAACCACGTCCAGTCATCAGAACAAGCAACCCAAGTTGTCCAAGAAGCGGTTGGTCAAGTTTTTTGTAGGGTCTTAGAAGATGCAGGTGTCTACAAACGCACGCCAGAAGGACAGGCAGCTTTTCTACGCTTTGCAGATTATGTTGGTTTGGCGGATGAGAATATCTAGTATATGTCAATCATAAAGCAAGGGGCTAGGCAAACTGTCTGGTCTCTTTTTGACAGCTTTGAGTTCTTTCTCGCTTCCCTTTATGTTACAATAGAGTGACGTTGAAACAGAGGAGAGATAGGGTATGAATGAGAAGATGAAAGGAACGCTGTTGACCTTGATCGCTGGCATTGCTTGGGGCTTGTCGGGAGTGAGTGGGCAGTTTGTGATGGCAAGAGGAGTAACTGTTGAGGCCCTAACTGCTTTACGTTTAGTTGTTTCTGGTGTTCTGCTACTGATCCTAGCTAGCTATAAAAATCCGCAGCAGTTAAAGAGCCTATTGTCTGACCGAAAAGCCTTGATTCGCGTAGCTTTATTTTCCATTTTTGGACTTCTTTTGAATCAAATGGCCTACTTGACCGCTATTTACCATACGAATGCTGGGACGGCGACGGTGTTACAATATCTCTGTCCCATTTTGGTTTTGGTATATGTCTGTGTAAAGCAAGGTCAAAAGCCAACGATGATTGAGATTCTAGCGATTATTTTAGCGATTGGTGGTACTTTTCTCATCGCAACGCATGGTCAGATAACTAGTCTAGCCTTGACCCCGCAAGGTTTGTTTTGGGGCTTGTTTTCTGCAGTAACCTATGCGCTATATATTATTTTACCGACGAGCATTATCAAACAATATGGTAGTTTAGTTGTCATTGGCGTTTCTATGTTACTCGGTTCGCTTGAAATGGGATTGTTATTTCAACCTTGGCAGCATAGCATGCCCTTTACAGGTGAGATTTTTTGGGGATTAGTAGGTATTGTCGGCGTTGGAACTGTTTTTGCCTACACAGCCTTTTTAAAAGGCGTGAGCATGGTTGGTCAAGTAAATGGTAGTTTGCTCGCTTCGATTGAACCACTTGCTTCTGTCTTCTTTGCAGTATGGTTACTAAATGAGACTTTTTATACCAGTGATATGATTGGGATGTTTCTGATTCTAGTAGCAGTGTTGCTCATCTCTGTAAAAGATATACTAATGGCACGCAAAATAGGAATAGCACAAACAAAGGAGTAGGTGAGTCACTTACTCTTTTTTGTGGTATACTAAAAGAGAAGGTTTACATAACAGAGGGCTACGATGAAAGAATTTTGTGCAGAGAATCATGTGCAAGTTGCGCGTGCGATTGCCTTAGGAGCAGGACGGATTGAATTGTGTGATAATTTAGCAGTAGGTGGTACAACCCCTAGCTATGGAGTGATAGAGCTGGTTTGTCAATTGGCACATGAACAAGGGGCGACCGTTATGACCATGATTCGTCCACGTGGTGGTGATTTTTGCTATGATGCGGTAGAAAAATCCATCATGCTGAAAGATGCTAGAATTGCTAAGGAGCTGGCTTCAGATGGTCTGGTTTTTGGTGCTCTGACAGAGGATAACTGGCTTGATGAAGACTTTTTAGATCAGCTAATGGAAGAAGCTGGAAATCAGGAAACGGTCTTTCACATGGCTTTTGACTTGATTCCGCGCAAACGGCAGTTTGAAGCTCTGGATTGGTTGATAGAGCATGGTTTTACCCGCATTTTAACGCGTGGTGGTATTCATGGATCAGCTGGAGATAATGCAGAATGGCTGAAAGACTTGATTGCACATGCGGCAGGACGGATTGAGATTCTCATTGGTAGTGGCGTAACGCAGGACAATGCCGAGTCTTTGATGAAAGAGCTAGGAATCACACAGGTTCATGGAACTCGTTTATTTTGGTAAATGAAATGATGGAATGAGAAAGAAAACGATTGTGGTTGTCTTTTTCATTCCCTTTCTTTTCCATTCGCTATTTGCCCCAAATTGTGGTAAAATAAACTGATTGAGTTCTTTTGCTAAAGGACAGAGAGAGTGAGACTGGTAAAATTGAAGGAAGGTCAGTCAGCCTTGTTAGCCCACTCTCAAAACGATGGAGAATAGTGTGACGATTGAGAATTATATGCCAGATTTTGTGCTTGAAAAAGCCTATGATGTGACAGTAGAGAGTTTGCAAAAATACCATATTCGGACAGTTTTTGTGGACTTGGATAATACCTTGATTGCCTGGAACAATCCAGATGGAACGCCGGAGATGCGCAAGTGGCTACATGATTTGCGAGACGCGGGAATCCATGTGGTTGTGGTTTCAAATAACAAATATGAACGTGTAAAGCGAGCGGTTGAACGCTTTGAGATTGACTTTGAAGCCTTTGCCTTAAAACCGTTCACATTTGGGATTGACCGAGCCATTAAGCGTTTTGGAATCGAGCGTGAAGAAGCGATTATGATTGGTGATCAATTGATGACGGATATTCGAGCAGCTAAGCGAGCTGGGATTCGCTCTGTCTTGGTGCGTCCCCTTATTCAGACTGATTCGATCAATACCCAAATCAATCGCTGGCGTGAACGCCGTATGATGAAGAAAATTACTGCCAAGTATGGCGCATTTGACTATAAGAGGGAAATGTAAGTGGAAGAATTGTATTGTATTGGTTGTGGAGCTTTGATTCAGACTGAGGAAAAAGAAGGGGTAGGCTATACACCCCAATCTGCCTTGGAAAAGGGATTAGAAATAGGTCAGGTCTATTGTCAGCGCTGTTTCCGTCTTCGTCACTATAATGAAATTTCAGATGTCAATATCTCAGATGATGAGTTTCAAATCTTGCTCCATAGTGTTGGGGAAAGCGATGCCTTGGTGGTTAATGTCATTGATATTTTTGATTTCAATGGTTCTGTTATTCCTGGCTTACCACGCTTTGTTTCTGGAAATGATGTCTTATTAGTCGGTAATAAAAAAGATATTCTGCCCAAGTCAGTCAAAGATGGGAAAGTGACCCAATGGCTAGCAGAGCGAGCGCATGAAGTAGGGCTCAGGCCTGTTGATGTCTTGCTGACATCTGCTCAAAACAAGTATGCTATTAAGGACTTGATCGATAAGATTGAACACTACCGTAAGGGACGGGATGTTTACGTGGTCGGCGTAACCAATGTCGGAAAATCAACCCTCATCAATGCCATTATTCAGGAAATTACAGGGGACAAGGATGTTATTACGACTTCACGTTTTCCAGGAACTACCTTAGACAAGATTGAGATTCCGTTAGATGACGGTTCCTATATCTATGACACACCAGGGATTATTCATCGTCACCAAATGGCTCATTATTTATCTGCAAAGCAGTTGAAATTTGCCAGTCCTCGTAAGGAAATTAAACCAAAAACCTATCAGTTAAATCCTGAACAAACCCTATTTTTGGCTGGTTTGGGGCGATTTGACTATATCGCAGGAGACAGACAAGGCTTTACCGCATTTTTTGACAATGAATTAAAACTTCACCGCACGAAATTAGGAGGTGCGACAGAGTTTTACCAAAAGCACGCTGGAAGTCTATTGGTACCGCCGACCAAGGCAGAGTTAGGAACCTTTCCAGAGTTGATACGGCATGAGTTTGCCATTACAGAAAAGACAGATGTGGTGTTCTCAGGTCTTGGCTGGATTCGGGTCAATAGTGCAGCAAAAGTAGCAGCTTGGGCACCAAAGGGTGTGGGAGTTGTTACACGAAAAGCAATTATATAAATACAAAAAGGAAATACAATGACATTAACATCAAAGCAACGAGCTTTCTTAAATAGCCAAGCTCACAGTTTAAAACCCATTATTCAAATTGGGAAATACGGTTTAAACGACCAAATTAAGACCAGCGTTCGTCAGGCATTGGACAGACGAGAGCTGATTAAGGTGACTCTGCTTCAAAATACGGATGAAAATATCCACGATGTGGCAGAAACCTTGGAAGAAGAAATCGGAGTAGATACTGTACAGAAAATTGGTCGGACCTTGATTTTGTTTAAACAGTCGAGCAAGAAAGAAAATCGAAAATTGTCGATCAAAGTGAGGGAAATTTAGTGGGATTTTCCCAAGAATGGATGAGTTGGATAAGGAGTACAGATGGCAATTGAGCTGTTAACCCCCTTTACTAAGGTTGAGTTAGAGGTTGAGAAAAAAGAAACAAATCGCAAGCAAGTTGGTATTTTGGGCGGGAATTTCAATCCTGTTCACAATGCTCATTTAATTGTGGCTGACCAGGTGCGGCAGCAGTTGAAATTAGATGAGGTCTTGCTGATGCCAGAGTTTCTACCACCTCATGTGGACAAAAAAGAAACGATTGATGAATTGCACCGCTATAATATGCTGAAAATGGCGATTGCAGGAATCGAAGGCTTAAATATTGAAACGATTGAGCTAGAGCGCCGTGGTATTAGCTATACCTATGACACTATGAAGCTTTTGAAAGAAAAGAATCCAGATACGGATTACTATTTCATCATTGGCGCAGATATGGTGGATTATTTGCCTAAGTGGCACCGGATTGATGAGTTGCTTCAGTTGGTGCAATTTGTCGGTGTCCAGCGTCCACGCTATAAGGCGGGGACCTCTTATCCGATTATCTGGGTAGATGTGCCGCTCATGGATATTTCTTCCAGCATGGTACGTCAATTCATCCAGCAAGGCCGAGTGCCAAACTTTATGCTACCGCATGAGGTTTTGGACTACATTGAAGAAAAAGGATTGTACAAATGATAGCAGCTGATTTATCCTTTGACCGTGAGAAGGTTTTAGAAAAAATTCGCTCTGCCATGTCTGAGAAACGATTTCGTCATGTTTTGGGGGTAGAAAAAGCAGCACTTGAGTTGGCTCGTCAGTATGGTTGTGATGAACGAAAAGCCAGTCTTGCTGCTCTTCTCCATGATTATGCCAAAGAGGTTGATAATCAGGTGTTTTTAGACCTGATTGACCAGCATCAACTGGGTGAGGACTTGAAAGTCTGGGGCAATAATGTCTGGCATGGGATTGTTGGTGCCTATAAAATTCGTCATGATTTTGGAATAGAAGATCAGGAAATTTTACAGGCAATTCAGCGACATACAGTAGGTGCAGCCCAGATGACCTTGCTCGATAAGGTTCTCTACGTAGCGGATTACATTGAGCCAAATCGTGATTTTCCCGGAGTAGATGAAGCAAGAAGATTAGCCAAAGAATGTTTGGATCTGGCGGTTGCCTATGAGACAGCACAGACGGTTGCTCATTTGGCTAAAAAAGCGATTCCGATCTATCCCCAAACGATTGCAACCTATAATGCTTATGTGGGATATTTGCAGTAAATAACCAATAATGAGGTAAAACGTGAAAGAAAAAGAATTAGTAGAATTGGTCGTCAAGGCGGCTGATGAAAAACGTGCAGAAGAAATTGTCGCACTGGATGTAACAAACGTGACCAGTGTAACAGACTATTTTGTGATTGCTAGCTCGATGAATAGCCGTCAGTTAGAGGCGATTGCTGAGCATATTCGTGAAAAGGTCAAAGAAGCTGGTTTTGCAGCGAGCCAACTAGAGGGGGATGCAGCCGGAGGCTGGGTCTTACTCGATTTAGGTGGAGTTGTTGTCCACATCTTTTCAGAAGAAATGCGTGCACATTACAATCTTGAAAAATTGTGGCACGAAGCGGATAACCTTGAGATTTCCGAGTGGTTGTAAGTCTTGTCTGATAAGTGTTTCATGTGATAGCCGGAACATTTATCATCCCAAAATCTGTATGACAAGAACGTAATAAGCTGAAATAAATATGAAAAACTCAGTTGGGAGCCGACTGAGTTTTTCAAGAAAAGAAAGGAAGAATATGGCGACTTATGAAACCTTTGCCTCAGTCTATGATGCCATTATGGATGATAGTCTGTATGACAAATGGACGGATTTTAGTTTGAGACATTTTCCGAAAGGCAAGACAAAACTCCTTGAATTGGCTTGTGGAACAGGCATTCAATCCATCCGCTTCAAAGAAGCTGGCTTTGATGTAACAGGTCTTGATTTGAGCCGAGAAATGCTTGAGTTGGCTAAAAAACGTAGCCAAGTAGCTGGAATGGAGATCCCCTTTTTAGAAGGCAATATGCTGGACTTGTCCGGTCTTGCTAGCTTTGATATGGTGACCTGCTATTCAGATTCGATTTGCTATATGGCTGATGAGGTCGAGGTTGGTCAGGTCTTTCAAGAGGTTTATGACCATCTAAATGAAGGGGGGCGCTTTCTCTTTGATGTCCATTCGACCTACCAAATGGACGAGGTTTTTCCAGGTTATAGCTATCATGAAAATGCGGAAGATTTTGCCTTTGTTTGGGATACCTATGCGGATGAGCCCCCGCACTCGATTGTGCATGAACTGACCTTCTTTGTTCAGGAAGAAGATGGTCGTTTCAGCCGGGTAGATGAGATTCATGAAGAGCGGACCTATGAGTTATTGACCTATGATGTGTTACTGGAGCAGGCTGGTTTTAAACAGGTTAAGGTCTATGCTGACTTTGAGGACAAGGAGCCAATAGAGACCAGTGCTCGCTGGTTCTTTGTGGCAGAAAAATGATAGTGACCGGCATTGTTGCAGAGTTCAATCCCTTTCATAATGGACATGCCTATCTACTTTCTAAGGCCGAAGGATTGAAAGTTGTTGCCATGAGTGGAAATTTTACCCAACGGGGGGAGCCTGCTATTGTAGATAAGTGGGCAAGAGCGCAGATGGCGTTGGAGAACGGTGCAGATTTAGTCGTTGAATTGCCGTTTTTAGTCAGTGTGCAGGCAGCAGATTTTTTTGCCCAAGGAGCGGTGGATATCTTAGCTCGTTTGGGAGTGACTCAGCTTTCCTTTGGGACGGAAGAAATGTTGGATTATGGGAAAATAGCAGAGCTCTACGAGTTAAAAAGTGCTGAAATGGCTGATTTTCTAGCCAATTTACCTGATCGACTCAGTTATCCTGAAAAAACACAAGCCATGTGGGAAACCTTTGCAGGTTTGAGCTTTTCAGGCAATACTCCCAACCATGTCCTTGCTCTAGCCTATGCGAAGGCAGTAGCAGGCAAAGGGATTGCATTGTGTCCGATTAAACGAGAAGGAGCTGGATTTCATTCGCTTGCCTCACATTTGGAATTTGCTTCAGCTACAGCTTTGAGACATCGAATTGATGATGCAGACTTTATAGCCACTTTTAGTCCAAGTGGAGATTTACTAGGGCAAGCTCCCCATGTGTCATGGGAGGATTATTTTCACTATCTCCGCTATCAAATTCTCTCCAATCCAGATTTGACGAGTATTTACCAAGTCAATCAAGAAATGACCAGTCGAATCAGAGAATCGATAAAGTTGGCTACTTCAATGGAAGAATTGGTCGAGCAGATTGCGACCAAGCGTTATACCAAGGCACGGGTTCGACGACTGTTGACCTACATCTTGATCCAGGCACAGGAAAAGCCCCTTCCCCAAGCCATCCACTTGTTAGGCTTTACGGAAAAGGGGCGCAAGCACTTAGCTAGTATCAAGCAAGAAGTTGCACTGATTAGCCGAATTGGAAAAGAAGCGTGGGACCCCCTTACCCAGCAGGCAGATCGGATTTACCAACTGGGTAATCCTCAGCTTGTCGAGCAGAATGTTGGCCGAGTACCGATACGGATTGACAATTCCTTGCAATAGTTTTATACTTTTTTTAAAAAAGGAAAAGGAGATAAGACAATGGTCAAAGTAATGGTTGTAGGGACGTTTCATATGGAAAGCCAGGCAGATGTTCATCATTTGCAAGATACTGAGCGTATTCATGATTTTGGCACGGAGTTTGCAGAGCTTGTAGAAAAATTCAAGGCCTTTCAGCCAACGAAAATCTGTGTGGAATGGGAAAGCAAGCACCAAGACCAACTGTTGCAGTATTTTGCGAATTGGCGGTCAGGTCAGGTTACTTCCACGAATGAAATTGTTCAGTTGGCCTTTCCCCTAGCTAAGGCCAGTCAAGCAGAGCTTGTTGCGATTGATTGGATGGAGGAGGGACAGGGCTTGTATGGTTTTGGCGATATTATGGATGAACTAGTCAATCAGCCAGCCTTGCAGGCAGAACTGGAACGTTATATCTTAGAACAGACAGATTTGGATAAAGGGATTGCTGCAAATCTTCGCTTCTATAATTCACCGCAATTTGTAGCAGCTGCGCAGGCTTATTATACCAACGTAGCGCGAGTGGGAAGACCTGGACGAGAAGTTGGTATTGGTTGGCTGATCTGGTGGTATCAGCGGAATCTGATGATTTTTTCCAAGCTGTTTGAACAGCAAGCAGTAGATGATCGGGTCTTGATTCTAATTGGAGCTTCTCATAAAGGGATATTGGAACAGATGTTAGCAGACAGCCAGCAAGTAGAGTTAGTCGATGTGAATGACTATCTATAAACCAAAGGAGTTCAAGATGATTCGACCGATTATGAAAGATATCCTCTTTTTACAGGTTCCGTCAGAGCCTGCAACAAAAGCAGATTTGGCAATTGGACAGGATTTACAGGATACCTTGTTGGCACATCAAGATGCCTGTGTTGGTATGGCTGCTAATATGATTGGGGTTCGCAAGCGGATTATCATTGTTAATATGGGTTTTACCAATCTTGTGATGTACAATCCAGTTTTGGAAGCTGTTAGGCGACCCTATCAAACAGAGGAGAGTTGCCTGTCTTTAGAAGGAGTACGCACGACCAAGCGTTATGAAGAAATCGAAGTTTCCTTTTTTGACCAAAATTGGCAGGCGAAACGGCTGACTCTAACAGGCTTTACAGCTCAGATTGTTCAACATGAGCTGGATCATTTAGAGGGGATTATTATTTAAAGAAAAAGAACTGGAATGATAACATCCAGTTCTTTTTCTTTAAAGTCAAGATGATTTGTTGCTATTCCCTATCTCCCAAGAGCCAGCCACTCTAGCTACTGGGGAAACGATTTTGACTGAAAACAATCTCGCTAAGCTTCTAGGGAAGCTGTTTCAGATAAAACTATTTGGGACTTATTTCTAAGGAATCCATTTCGCAGCCAAACGTTCGTGTCTAGCTTTTAGGGAAGTCATTTCAAATGGAAATAATTCTGACTATGCTTCTAGGAAGGGGATTCCACCTTGGAAAACGGGACTCTGACAAAAAGGGAAGCTGTTTTATATGGAAAATCCCACATTTTGCCACTAGGAAAGTGTCTTTTCAAAGAAATAGCTGCTAGCATTTGGGAAACGATTGTTTTATTGGTTTCATCAGACGATAGGCTGTCCTAATATTCTACCGCTTGGCAGTTGATGTAAAGGTAATTTTATCGGGGCGATAGCTGATGCTACCATATTGAAAGGCTTGGCCATTTTCAAGATAGGTGGTACTGGTCACTACAACCACCATGTCATAATCGCCCAAGTCAAGAGCAGCTTTTTCTTCATCATTGGCATAGCGGAAGGAGATTTCTCGCTCAGAGTAACTGATCGTAAGTCCTAGCTCTTGTTCCAAATAATGATAAATCGAATCCTCTGCAATAGCTCGGTTCAAATAAGGAACGATACGGCGGTCAAAATAGGAAATTTCGTATTCGACACATTCGCCGTTAATAGTCCGAGTACGTCCCACACGGTAAAAATCGACACTGTCATCTACTTGAAAGGTTTCCATTAAAATTGGATCCCCTTGTATAATATAAAGATTCGTCAGTTTGGTCTGGACATCGTGGGTCTGAGGATGATTGAGTTCTCCCATTGTTAAAATGGTAGTGAGAGATTGGGGCTTGTTCAAGGAAGGTTCAAGAACAAGGGAATTCCGACCTTGTTGCTTGCGGATATACCCATCTCGCTCAAGAAGGGCCAAGGCCTTGCGAATCGTATCTTTTGAGAACTGATAGCGCTCCATCAGTTCATTTTCGCTTGGTAATTCATGATTTGCAGGCAATAAGCCTGTTGTAATCTGTCTTTTGATATCGTCGTAGACTCTAAGATATTTCCTCATTTTTGCCCCTCCTCTGTTCTCCTAGTATACCATAAATCTCGCCAAAGGGAACCGTATAAGTATTGTTAATAGTTAGGGTTTCCGTATAAATTTAAACTATTACGGAAAAGGCATTGACAAACGCAAACGTTTGCGTTACAATAAAACCATAAGGGAACAGAAAGGAATTCGAATATGACAAATCGTACAAGTGGTGTTTTAATGCACATTACCTCCCTACCAGGAAAATTTGGGATTGGAACATTTGGAAAAGAAGCCTATGATTTTGTAGATTTCTTGGCAGACACCAAGCAAACCTACTGGCAAATCCTCCCTTTGACAACGACTAGCTACGGGGATTCTCCTTATCAATCTTTCTCTGCAATTGCAGGAAATACCAATTTGATTGATTTTGACTTGTTGGTAGAAGCTGGTTGTTTGCAGGTAAAAGATTATGAAGCAGTCCACTTTGGAGATGATCCAGAAGTGATTGACTATGCCCAATTATTTACCACACGCCGTCCTATTTTGGAAATGGCTGTCAAGGGTTTTCTAGCCCAAGACAAAAACAGTGCAGTATTTAGAGAATTTGAAAAGGCTAATTCGTCATGGTTAAATGACTATGCAGAATTTATGGCCATTAAAGAACATTTTGGGAACAAGGCTCTTCAGGAGTGGGAGGATAAGAAAGTGCTCGCTCGTAATGAAGAAACACTGGAAGCTTACCGTCAAGAGCTAGCAGATCAAATCACCTATTTTAAGGTGACGCAGTATTTCTTCTTTAGCCAATGGAAGGATTTGAAGGCCTACGCCAATCAAAAGCACATTAAAATTATTGGGGATATGCCCATCTATGTTTCAGCAGACAGTGTTGAAGTCTGGACCAAGCCCCAGCTTTTCAAGCTAGACCAAGAGCGCAAGCCCCTTTATGTGGCGGGGGTTCCTGCGGATAACTTTAGCGCAGACGGTCAGTTGTGGGGCAATCCACTCTATGATTGGTCAGAGCATGAAAAGACAGGTTTTAGTTGGTGGATTTATCGAATCCACGAGAGTTTCAAACTCTACGATGTCTTACGCATTGACCATTTCAAAGGTTTCTCTGATTTTTGGCAAGTAGCAGGAGATGCAGCCGTTGCCAAAGTTGGGACATGGGAGCCAGGTCCAGGTTACACACTTTTTAAGGCAGTAAAAGAAGCCTTAGGAGATTTGCCGATCATTGCAGAAGATTTGGGAAATATTGATGCGAAAGCAAGAAAACTCTTGAATGACTGCGGTTATCCTGGAATGAAAATCTTGCAATTTGGACTAGAAGATGTAGAAGGAAAGAGCATAGATAGTCCGCACCGTTGCATTCCAAACTCCGTATCTTATACCGGTACGCATGACAATGAGGTCATCAATGGATGGTACAACAACCTGACAGTGGAACAGCAAGAGTATGTCGATGACTACAGCAACCGCAAACCAATTGAGCCGGTCACTCAGGCCATGCTCCGCGTTTTATTTGCGACAGTGAGTGATACGGTGATTGCTACCATGCAGGATATTTTAGATCTTCCAGCCTCATCGCGTATGAACAGACCATCTACGATTGGCGGGAACTGGCAATGGCGGATGAAAGCAGAAGATTTAACTCAAGCTAAGAAAGACTTTTTAGTGAAAATGACAACATTATATCAACGAGGAAATGAACAAAATGACTAATTTTACAGCATTTGCAGAAGCAAATACAGCCAAAAAACTAGCCGAATTAACAAACGAAGAAATTTATTTTCAATTATTGCACTATGTAAAAGAAGCAGCTGAAGCGAAGACGAAAAACACAGGGAAGCGCAAAGTTTACTATATCTCAGCCGAGTTTCTCATCGGAAAACTCTTGTCTAACAATTTGATTAACCTAGGTGTTTATAAGGAGATTCAAAATGAGCTGGCTGCAGCTGGGAAATCACTCAGTCAGGTAGAAGATGTTGAGCCAGAACCGTCACTTGGAAATGGTGGACTTGGCCGTTTGGCATCGTGTTTTGTCGATTCAATGTCGACGCTTGCTATCAATGGTGAGGGAGTGGGACTCAATTACCATTGTGGTCTTTTCAAGCAGGTCTTACAGCACAATGAGCAGAAAGCAGAGCCAAATTTTTGGATTGAAGATCCGTCTTGGTTGATTCCGACAGCTATCAGCTATCAAGTGCCATTTAAAGATTTTACCTTGACCTCTAAGTTGGATCGGTTGGATATCTTGGGGTACAAGAAAGAGACCAAAAACTACCTCAACTTATTTGACATAGAAGCGGTCAACTATAACTTGATTGAAGACGGTATTGCCTTTGATAAGACCAATATTAAAGAAAACTTGACCCTCTTCCTTTACCCAGATGATTCAGATAAAAACGGGGAATTGCTCCGCATCTACCAGCAGTATTTTATGGTGTCAAATGCAGCGCAACTCTTGATTGATGAAGCTCTTGAGCGTGGTAGCAACCTTCATGACTTGGCAGAGTATGCCTATGTGCAAATCAACGACACTCACCCTTCAATGGTGATTCCAGAATTGATTCGTCTCTTGACGGAACAACATGGTCTTGACTTTGCAGAAGCGGTTGAGATTGTGCGTCATATGACAGGCTATACCAACCATACCATTTTGGCGGAGGCTTTGGAAAAATGGCCACTTGATTTCCTAGAAGAAGTGGTGCCACACCTGGTTGCGATTATCAAAGAATTAGATGCTATGGTGCGATCTAGCTATCAAGACCCTGCGGTTCAAATCATTGATGAAATGGGTCGAGTTCACATGGCACATATGGATATTCATTTTTCAAATTCTGTCAATGGGGTCGCAGCACTCCATACGGAAATCTTGAAAAATGCGGAGCTAAAAGTCTTTTATGACCTCTATCCAGAGAAATTTAATAATAAAACAAACGGTATCACCTTCCGCCGCTGGTTGGAATTTGCCAATCAAGACTTGGCAGACTATATCAAGGAATTGATCGGTGACGGCTATCTTGAAAATGCGACAGAGCTTGAAAAATTACTTGTTTATGCAGATGATAAGGCAGTTCATGCGAAATTAGCGGATATTAAATTCCAAAATAAATTGGCCCTCAAACGCTACCTAAAAGAGAACAAGGGGATAAATTTGGATGAACATTCGATTATCGATACGCAAATCAAGCGATTCCATGAATACAAACGCCAGCAGATGAATGCCCTTTATGTGATTCATAAATACTTGGAAATTAAAAATGGCAACCTGCCAAAACGCAAGATAACCGTGATCTTTGGTGGAAAGGCTGCACCTGCTTATATTATCGCTCAAGATATTATTCACCTCATTCTCTGCTTGTCAGAATTGGTCAACAATGATCCAGAAGTCAGTCCTTACCTCAATGTTCATTTGGTAGAAAACTATAATGTTACCGTTGCGGAAAAATTGATTCCTGCGACAGATATTTCAGAACAAATTTCCCTAGCCTCTAAAGAAGCATCTGGTACAGGAAATATGAAATTCATGCTAAATGGTGCTCTTACCTTGGGAACGATGGACGGTGCCAACGTTGAGATTGCAGAGCTTGCTGGTCGTGAAAATATTTACACATTCGGGAAAGATTCGGATACGATTATCAACTTGTATGAAAACGGCGGCTACGTGTCACATGAATATTATGCCAATGATGATGACATCAAACGCGCGGTTGACTTTATTGTGAGTGAGGATTTGGTGCGGCTTGGAAATGGCGAGCGCTTATGGCGTCTCTATCATGAACTCATGAACAAGGACTGGTTCATGACCCTGATTGACTTGAAAGAGTATATCACTGTCAAAGAGCGGGTCTTGGCAGACTACGAAGACCAAGATACGTGGAACAAAAAAGTGATTCATAATATTGCAAAAGCAGGCTTCTTCTCATCAGACCGCACGATTGAGCAGTATAACGAAGATATCTGGCATAGCTACTAATCCTCTTTCTTTATCATTGTTTAGAAATGGAGCAGGCTGTAAGCCGTTCAGTCTCCAACTAAAAACGCCAATGCCTTGGCATGGAGAAATAGAGAAAAGGAGGAATAGAACAGTTGATATGAAGTTACTAACACTAAATGTTCATGCCTGGTTGGAGGACGATCAGGTAGAGAAAATAGATACCTTGGCACGGACGATTGCCGAAAGACAGTATGACGTGGTGGCCCTTCAAGAGGTTAACCAATTAATGTCGGCAACCCCAGTGACCAAAGACTTAAAAGATGATAATTATGGCTTGCTCTTGGTTGAAAAAATCAATCAGCTGAGCAAGGAGCAGTACTCCTTGTTTTGGAGTAACTCGCATATTGGCTATGACAAGTACGATGAGGGAATTGCCTTCCTCACCAAGTTACCTGTCTATGATGTCGATTCATTCTATTGTACCCATCATCAGACAGTGCAGTCGATTTTATCGCGAAAGATTGTCGGCGTAACTGTCTCCTATCAGGGGCAATTGATTGATTGCTATTCTTGCCACATGAACCTGCCGGATTGTCAAGAAGAAAAGATGCTTGATAATCTACGGGCGATTGTGGATCGTTCCAGCCATTCACGCTTAAAGATTCTGTTGGGAGACTTTAATACGGATGCGATTTCTGCGCCAGCTGATTATGCAGCAATCAAACAGGTAGGTCTATTGGATACTTATGAACTGGCCAAAGAAAAGGATGCAGGAATTACGGTATCAAAGGCTATTGATGGATGGAGTGGTCATGGGGCACAAAAGCGAATTGACTACATCTTTTTGAACCAAGAATGCGAAGTGCAATCGAGCCAAGTTATATTTAATGGAGAAAATGAAGCTGTTGTCTCAGACCATTTTGGTCTAGAAGTGCATGTAAAATGTTAGGAGAATCAGAAATGAAAAAATTTCTCAGTTTTGAATTTTGGCAAAAATTCGGAAAATGTTTAATGGTCGTGATTGCCGTTATGCCTGCTGCAGGTTTAATGGTGAGTATCGGAAATTCTTTGCCTTTGTTGAGTGCAGATTCGGAGCTCTTGGCACGTATTGGCAATATTATTGCTCAAATCGGTTGGGGAATCATTGGGAATCTTCACCTCTTGTTTGCTCTTGCGATTGGTGGTAGTTGGGCAAAAGAACGTGCGGGAGGAGCTTTCTCGGCAGGGCTTGCCTTTATCTTGATTAACTTGATTACCGGGAATTTCTTCGGCGTCACTGTGGGGATGCTATCAGATGCAGAAGCGCATGTTAGCACTGTTTTTGGAACACAAATTCCTGTTGCCAACTACTTTGTCAATGTTCTTGGTCAACCAGCCTTGAACATGGGTGTCTTTGTCGGAATTATCGCTGGTTTTGTTGGAGCGACAGCTTTTAACAAATACTACAATTACCGGAAATTACCAGACGCTTTGACCTTCTTTAACGGGAAACGGTTTGTACCATTTGTCGTGATTTATCGCTCAATCTTAGTAGCTCTTGTTCTAGCAGTCTTTTGGCCTCTAGTTCAAACAGGAATCAATAGCTTCGGAAAATGGATTGCTAATTCACAAGCTACAGCACCAGTCTTAGCACCATTTATTTACGGAACCTTGGAACGTCTCTTGTTACCATTTGGTTTGCACCATATGTTGACCATTCCAATGAACTACACTTCACTCGGTGGAACTTATGAAATCATGACAGGTGCTCAAGCAGGTCAACAAGTATTTGGACAAGATCCACTTTGGTTAGCTTGGATTACCGACTTGATTAACCTCAAAGGTGCAGGAAATACCAGCCAGTATAACGATCTTCTAGCAACGGTTACACCAGCTCGTTTCAAAGTGGGTCAAATGATTGGCTCAACCGGTATCTTGATGGGCTTGACCCTTGCGATGTACCGCAATGTCGATCCAGATAAAAAATCTAAATACAAAGGGATGTTTGTATCGTCTGCTCTTGCAGTCTTCTTGACAGGTGTAACAGAGCCAATTGAATACATGTTCATGTTTGCTGCAATGCCGCTTTACGCCATCTATGCAGTCATTCAAGGAGCAGCATTTGCGATGGCTGATATTGTGCATTTGCGTATGCATTCATTCGGAAATATCGAGTTCTTGACACGGACCCCAATGGCTCTTAAAGCCGGTATTGGCCTTGATGTTGTGAACTTTATCTGGGTATCTGCCCTCTTTGCAGTACTCATGTACTTTATCGCAGATTTCATGATTAAAAAGATGAACCTAGCAACAGCTGGTCGGAATGGAAACTATGATACTGAAACAGTCGAAGATACGCCTGTCTCTGGCAACGCTGGGGTTGCAGATGGCAATTCGCAGGTTGTGCAAATTATCAACCTTTTAGGCGGTCGTGAAAATATCGCTGATGTAGATGCTTGTATGACTCGCTTACGTGTTACGGTCAATCATGTTGAAAAAGTCGGCGAAGAGGCTGCATGGAAACAGGCAGGGGCTATGGGCTTGATTATCAAGGGCTCAGGTGTACAAGCAGTCTACGGACCAAAAGCTGATGTCTTAAAATCTGACATTCAAGATTTACTAGATTCTGGATTAGAAATTCCAAAGACAAGCATAACCGTTACAGAAGAAACGGTTGTTGTGGATCGTTTCAAAGGCATTACTGCTGAAGTACGTGCCGTGGCAGATGGTCAAGCAATGGCCATTACCGAGGTACATGACCCAGTATTTGCTCAAAAAATGATGGGTGATGGCTATGCAGTCGATCCTGCAAATGGAAATGTCTATGCTCCTGTTTCTGGTCTTGTCACCAGTGTCTTTCCAACTAAGCATGCTGTAGGTCTCTTGACAGATAGCGGTTTGGAAGTGTTAGTTCACGTTGGACTAGATACAGTTGCCTTAAACGGTGCACCGTTCTCTATTAAGGTATCAGACGGTCAACGTGTGGAAGCAGGGGACTTGCTTCTTGTCGCAGACCTTGAAGCAATTAAATCAGCAGAACGTGAAACAACAATTGTTGTTGCGTTCACTAATACAGCTGAGATTAAAACGGTTCACTTGCAAAATCTTGGAATGGTAAGTAAAGATACTGTTCTTGCGCAAGTAGAATTATAAAAACAGTCTGTTTTCTCCATTATAGATATGCCTCTCCGGGCAATAGGTGATGCGTATTGCTAATATAAAATGAAGCTGAGAACTTATGTGCCAGCTTCGTTTTTCTTTTATCGTTTCTAAAGCAATACTCCTCAGATTGCTTTTAATGGAATAGTACAGAAAAAGTGGGTAGGATGGTTAACTTTTTTACAAACTCTCGGTTTAATCGGTTGTATTTTTTTTCAAATCATGATAGGATAAAATAAATGTAGGTGCACAGTGAAATCCCGTTGTCATAAAGGAAAGTAGTTGTTAAAACAATCGCAATGCTTGGATAGATGTATCTAAAAATGAGGGCTTATGAGAAAATTTTTACAGAATGTTGTGACAGAGGTTGTTTATTATTTAGAGTTAATCTTGTCTGCTATTTTGGCGGTGGCACTCTTGATTTTGTCGCTCTTGCTCTTAGGAGATTTGGTATCTGCTATTCCAAATGGGGTCCAAGGAGAGAATTTTTTGCAGGAATTTTTAGATCGGACGATTACACTCGCAGTTGGAGTCGAATTTATCAAGATGCTGTGTAAGCAATCGCCTCGTACGGTGATTGAGGTGCTGTTGGTTGCGATTGCTCGTCAGTTGATTGTCGAACATGCTTCGAGTGTTGATTACCTCATTGGCATGGTTTCGGTAGCGATTTTATTTGCTGTACGGAAATATCTCTTTATTCAGTTTGATGATTCGAATAATATCGTGATGCGGGCTAGTCAAAAAGTACAAGTAGCCAACATCCTTGCCCGTGTGAAAATTCCTGGTGAAAAAGGAGAAACACTCCGTGATTTTGTTGTTCGGAAGTTAAACGAAGACGAAAAAACAATTGCCATTGGTTCCTGTGTTTACTTGAAAAATGTAGCGCTCCGTGTGGACAATATGCATGGGGATTTGGTCACTCGGGTTGAAATCATTAAGAGTATGTATTAGAACCTATATTCACCGTTCAGCAACTCTATTTAGGGCTTATTTTTCGCTACTCATCGTTGCTTTTTTTCGAAATACAGTCAGTATTCCTTCAAAAAACGCCTTGATGATCGTAAAATAAGCTCCCGATTAGAATTACTTCGCTTATGAATATAGGTTCTTAGAAAGTGGACAGTTACGAGTCAAGGCCAAAAAGAGTTTGATACTATAAATTCTGTCATTGCGTACAATAGCATAAGACCGAGTCAAGGGGGATTTTAAGCGTAGAGCTCTCCCTTGGTTCGGTTTTTATTATGCCCCGTTCCTAGCTCGTGTTAGTTAAAAGGCAGAAAAGAATCACATTCTTTTTTACACGGACTATGGCGGAAATTCAATTTTCATTTCTTTTTTATTAAACAAACAAAAATACATATTGACAAAAATAAATGTGCTACGATATAATTATAACATACATGAGTTTATCATTATGAGCTTAATTAGAAGAAGAGCATTTTATGGCAAAATTGAATCTAAAAACCTTATCGTCAAAACTGTTGAATATTAAAAGTGTTCCTTTAAGTGGATGTGGAACAAAGAGAACTCAACAGACAAAAGGTCGATTAATTTAATAGCTATTGGTTTATCAACAAAAAATATTTGCGAAGAAATAGATAAAGTAGTAGGGGTACAAGATGAAAAATAAATATTTTTGGCTGACATTGCTATGTATCTTTATGGTTTCTCTTTTAAATATTGGCTTTTTGTACCAATATCGTGGGGTCATTGATACATTATCACAGCAACAGTTGAATCTATTTTTAGAACGTATTTTTTTGATGGTATTGACCGTCGTGGTGATGTTATTTTTCGAGTATAGTCGGCAATTGTTAAATATTATCTATTTAAATCAGATTGGTTTTAGGATACATGCGACTCTTCTGGGGAATATTTTTACCAAAGATTACGATGACTATACAAAGCATGTATCAGGTCACTATATGTCTGAAGTGAATAATGATATTGAACGTGTAAAAGAAAACTATTATGATTCACTTTTTACTATTTTTCAAGGAGTTTGTTCTTTCGTACTAGCTAGTTTTGCACTGCTAAGTTTGGACTTTCTCACGGCTAGTTTTGTGATTATCACATCTTTTTTACCAGTCATTATTCCCTATCTTTATCGGAATCGCTCGCGTCATCTTCAAAATACCGTATCAGATACACAAGCTATTTACAATACTCGGTTATCAGATATTCTAGAAGGATACTTGAATGTAAAAAATGCGACCTATTATCCCGCTGTGATGAGGGAGCTTGAGAGACGGTATAGTATGATCAATCGTGCAGTACAGCAGTCGGCATGGACAACCACTACCATGCGAATAGTAGTTGGTCTTATCTTCTATGCTACGACTATTCTCATCATTTTGATAGGTGGTTTTCAAGTTTTTTCAGGTGTCTTGACCTTGGGTGGGTTGACAGCTATTTTAACCATATCAGAGCAATTGGTTGATCCAATCAATAGTATCGCAAATGCTTTTTTAGACCTCCATGCGGTGAAAGATATTCAGCAACGATTGCAACCTGCAAGAGACGATGAGATCGCTTTTGCACTTGATGAAGTGAAAGAAAATCAAGAATTTAACACCCTAGAGTTTCAAAATCTAACGTATCAGAATGCTGAGCACGTCTTGTTTCAATCAGTTAACTATCGTTTTGAGAAAGGGAAAAAGTATCTTATTACAGGAAAAAGCGGATGCGGGAAATCAACATTGGCTCTTCTATTAACAAAGAATATACCGATTCAAACAGGCACTATTTTCTTAAATGATACGTCGTTTGCTACTCTTTCCTACCGGTTTATTCAGGATAAAATAGCCTACATTTCCCAGAAGTCTCATTTATTTCAAGATAGCGTGCGGTATAATCTAACCTTAGGAGCATCAGTATCAGATAACAAGCTATTGGAATTGCTAGCAGTGGTCGGATTACGGGAACGTTTCCCCGATAGTGATTCTTTGGAGGAAATGATTTCAGATGAAAGTAGTCTATCTGGAGGTCAACGACAGCGTCTGCTCCTTATCCGATCATTGTTAGAGGAAAAAGAAGTACTTCTCTTGGATGAGAGTCTATCTGCATTGGATAGTGCCATGTTTCAGCAGATAGAGGAATACTTGACAGGAATTCCTTATATAACCTTGATTCATATTTCTCATAGACTTTCAGAGCATGTCAACGCCTACTATGATGAGGTTATTGATTTGGATATGATACAGCCGACATAGAGCTACTCTTGGCCTACTGAAACAAAAATAATATCATAAAAACCGAATGGTGGTAGGTTCTCAGAAGAGACTAGGTTTCCACCATTCGGTTTTATAGCTGTTTATTCTAAATTTTGTATTCGATTAGGTGGTACAGTGCCGACCGCTCTGATTTTTTTAGCAAGGCGAGTTAACGACGTCAGATTTTGTTTTTTGACGAGTATTAGTCTGTTTATAGTAGATAAAAATGGCTATTGCTTTTGCTTAAGTGTAAAATAAATAAATGAGTAGCGAGCAAAAAATATGACATCGTGTTCTTGCTGGTTTTTGATCCCTATTTTGTTTTCTGTGGTTTATTTTTATAGGCCATATAGAGGTAAAAAAGAGCAGCTCCTAAAATAATGAGAGCAGGGAACATGCTTCGTAGAAAGAAGACAATGGGAGTTTCAAATAGGAAAGCTAGCCAAAAGTCAAGACCTGATTTTTCCCATAGGCCAGGAGTTAGATAGAGTTCTTTGAGGTTCCAAACGCTTTTCTGGTGATGAGAGCTGAGTTGGAAGATAATGGTGAAGTTTGCTATAAAGATAGTAAAAAAAGTCAGAGCTTGCTGTCTCACACGCTTGTAGAGGGCATTGCGGGATTCGTCATCTGAAAAAATATCTGTGTTACCGTCATTGTCAGCATGTGTAAAATACTGATAGCTCTCGCAGTTACTACCAGGAATCAAGGTCCAACCACATTCTGCAAAGAGAGATAAATAGTCGAGATAATCCTGGTTGGAGGGAAATTTCCGGTAGTCAATCCGAACGATAGGAATATCTGCTGGTTGTTCGATTTTTTCAAAGGTATAAGCGGCAGTGTAAGGATTGACCTTGATCAATCGATAGCCTTTGGATTGAACTTGGTTAATCCACTTTTCTTCATTTGGGATTGTTACAAAGACTTTATGCTTTTTCATAAGAAACCTCCTTAAAAATCAAAACGGCTAGCGAGAGTACTCAGCTTTCGTATGCGCTCGGTTTCGAGTGCTAGAATGCTCTTTCCTGTCGGGGTGATATGGTATATTTTTCTCCGACTGTCTGTGCTGGGGACGGCGATGATCCAGCCCAACTTGAGCAGATTTTCAATCGCTCCATACATAGTGCCTGCTGCGATGCGTACATCACCGTCACTCATGCTTTCGACCTCCTGCATAATGGCGTATCCGTGATTTGGCTTGAGGAGGGCCAGCAGGATATAGTAGGTTGTCTCGGTCAGAGGAAGGTATTGATTTCGTTTCATGGTTGCTCTTTTCTATTTGTATCGCTTAACTGTATAGTTTTATTATATATCGTTATACTATATAAGTCAACTGTATACTTGAAAAATAGCAAAAATCTTCTCAAATAGGGAATCTTATGGTATAATAAACCGATTGAAAAAAATGTAGGAGGTTCCTCATGGGACGTAAATGGGCCAATATTGTAGCCAAAAAAACAGCTAAGGACGGAGCAAACTCAAAAGTTTATGCTAAATTCGGTGTGGAAATCTATGCTGCAGCGAAAAAAGGTGATCCAGATCCAGAAACAAATACAGCCTTGAAATTCGTTATTGACCGTGCTAAGCAAGCACAAGTACCAAAACACATCATTGACAAGGCCATTGACAAGGCCAAAGGAAACACAGACGAAACGTTTGTAGAAGGTCGCTATGAAGGATTTGGTCCAAATGGTTCGATGCTGATTGTGGATACCCTTACTTCAAACGTGAACCGTACAGCAGCAAATGTCCGTGCGGCTTTCGGTAAAAATGGTGGAAATATGGGAGCAAGTGGTTCGGTTTCTTATTTGTTTGACAACAAGGGAGTGATTGTCTTTGCGGGTGATGATGCAGACAGCATCTTTGAGCAATTGATCGAAGCAGACGTTGATGTAGAGGATGTGGAAGCGGAAGAAGGAACGATTACAGTTTATACTGCCCCAACAGACTTGCACAAAGCTCTTGTGGCTTTACGTGAAGCAGGCATTAGCGAATTCCAAGTGACAGAATTAGAAATGATTCCTCAGTCAGAAGTTGTTCTAGACGGTGACGATTTAGCAACCTTTGAAAAATTGTATGATGTTTTAGAAGATGATGAAGATGTCCAAAAAGTCTATACGAATGTCGAAGGATTTTAACTGATACTCATTTCATTTCAAAAATGGCGATTTTGTCTATAACTACTTATTTTTTACTATAGAATGGAGTAGCCTAAGTGAGTCAAATAGGATGCTTTTTAGCAAATGAGATGAATAGTAATAAAAATAGATAATCTATGCCTGAACCATCTAAGAAAGTAGCAAAAATATTAACGTTGATTTTCATTAAGTATGAAAACAGCTTCCTTGAACCGGTGAAAGAGAGAAGACTTTCAGAAGGTCGAACAGTTGAGTTTCCCTAAAAACTCTGTTATACTGAAGTAAAATAAAGTGAAAAAGTGCTGTCTAGTGCTTTTTTCTTATTGTGATACTCTATAAAATCACTATCTGACTTGGTAGCGAAACCGTAAGTAGTTGAAAGAGAAACTGGATCCAAGTCCAGTCTTTCTCATTAAAATGAGTAAAGACAGATTGATGCAGGAACCTGTTCGCTTTTTAAACTCCAAAGCCTGAAAATGAACAAGCTAGAGGCTGGAGCTTAGAAACTAAAGATCGAAGTTTCTTTTTGATCGTTTTATGTTTTTTCACTCTCAATCTGGAAATAAGGAAAGTTGTTACGTTTTTCAACAGTTCAACAAGGTGAGTTAAGGACGAAAGAAGCTGATTTTTAATGAGTATGAAAAGGAGGAAAAATGAACTATATCTGGTCTTATTTGAAAAAGTACCCCAAATGGTTGGTTTTGGATTTAATTGGGGCTATCTTTTTTGTAGTGGTCAATCTTGGTCTGCCTACAGTTCTAGCACGAATGATTGATGAGGGGATTAACCAAGGTGACCAGACGCGGCTCTCTTATTGGGCTTTTGTCATGTTGGCGGTGATTGTAGTAGGAACCATGGGGCGTATCGTTTTGTCTTACGCAGCTAGTAAATTAACCACCAGTATGGTACGGGATATGCGTAACGATCTCTATGGCAAGTTGCAGGAATATTCTCATCATGAATATGAGCAAATTGGGGTTTCATCTTTGGTCACTCGGATGACCAGTGATGCCTTTGTGTTAATGCAGTTTGCAGAGCAGGTCTTGAAATTAGGGGTCATTACTCCGTTGATGATGCTATCAAGTGTGATGATGATTTTCTTGACTAGTCCCTCTATGGCCTGGATAGTTGCCTTTGCCATGCCATTTTTAGCCATGGTGGTCTGGTATGTGGCGGTAAAGACTCGCCCGCTTTCTGAAAAACAACAAAAAACCTTGGATAAAATCAATCAATACGCTAGAGAAAATGTGACTGGTTTGCGGGTGATTCGTGCCTTTGCACGCGAGGAATTTCAAGAAGAGCGTTTTGCAGAGCAAAATGACCTTTATGCTCAAAATTCCAATCGTTTGTTCAAATTGACTGGTTTGACCGAACCGCTCTTTGTTCAGATTATCATTGCCATGATTGTCGCCATTGTCTGGTTTGCCCTAGCACCACTTGGTCGGGGAGATTTGCAAATTGGAGATTTGGTCGCCTTTATTGAGTATAGCTTCCACGCCCTCTTGTCATTCCTCTTTTTGTCCAATCTCTTTACCATGTATCCTCGGACAGCTGTTTCCAGTGAGCGGTTGAAGGAAGTCATGGCGATGTCGATTTCGATTAACCCAAATGAGGATGGGGTAAGAGAGACAGAAACCCGAGGATATTTGGAATTTGAAAATGTCACCTTTGCTTATCCGGGAGAAACAGAGAGCCCTGTGTTACATAATATTTCCTTTAAGGCGAAACCAGGAGAAACCATTGCCTTTATTGGCTCAACGGGTTCTGGGAAATCTTCTTTAGTGCAGTTGATTCCACGTTTTTATGATGTGACGCTTGGAAAAATCATGGTAGACGGTGTGGATGTGCGTGCTTACAATCTCAAGGCCTTGCGTCAGAAGATTGGTTTTATTCCGCAAAAGGCTCTCTTGTTTACAGGAACCATTGCTGAAAATCTGCGTTATGGAAAAGAAGATGCCAGTCAGGAAGAATTGCACCAGGCTGCAGATGTTGCACAGGCACGTGAATTTATTGAAAGTAAGGAAGAGCAATTTGAAACCCACTTGGCAGAAGGGGGGAGTAACTTATCTGGTGGACAAAAGCAACGCCTGTCGATTGCGCGTGCAGTAGTCAAAGAGCCAGATATTTATATCTTTGATGACTCTTTTTCAGCCTTGGATTATAAGACAGATGCGATTTTGCGCCGCCGTTTGAAAGAAGTGACAGGCCATGCCACTGTCTTAATCGTGGCCCAACGTGTTGGAACCATTATGGATGCCGACCAAATCATCGTTCTTGACAAGGGAGAAATTATCGGTCGTGGGACACATGAAGAGCTCATGGAGAGCAATTCTATTTACCGTGAAATTGCCAATTCTCAGCTGAATAGCCAATCATTAACCGAAGAATAGGAGGAAATATGAAACAATCTAGCTTTGCTCGTTTATGGAGCTATTTAAAAGAATATAAACTGGCACTTTTTGTAGCCATTTTCCTCAAGATTTTAAGTGTCGTGATGAGTGTCTTGGAACCGTTTGTACTGGGACTTGCCATTACCGAATTGACCAAAAATCTGCTGGACATGGCAAAAGGTGTAGCGGGTGCTGGTATCAATGTGACGTATATTTTTTGGATATTGGTGCTCTATTTCATTCGTGCTCTTTTCTATGAGATTGGGGCCTACTATTCTAATTATTTTATGACCAATGCTGTGCAGCAGACGGTTGCGGATTTGCGAAATGATTTAAGTAGAAAAATCAATCGGATTTCGGTATCTTATTTTGATCAGCAACAATTTGGCGATCTTTTGGGACGTTTTACCAGTGATGTAGAGACAGTCTCAAATGCCCTCCAACAGAGCGTGCTCCAGATGGTCAATGCTATCTTTACCATTGTGCTGGTGGTGGCCATGATGCTCTTTTTAAATCTGAAATTAGCCATCATTGTCATAATCAGCATTCCCTTGACCTACCTAGGTGCCCAGTTTATTCTAAAAAAATCCCAGCCTTATTTTAAAGAGCAGGCCGCTATTTTAGGGCGACTGAACGGATTTGTGCAGGAAAATTTATCCGGTTTTCATGTCCTAAAACTCTATGGTCGTGAGGAAGCCTCAACAGAGGATTTTCAAGCTATTACAGACCGTTTACAGCAGGTCGGTTTTAAGGCTAGTTTCATTTCTGGTTTGATGATGCCGATTCTTCATGCGGTGTCTGATTTGACCTATTTGATTGTGGCAGTCGTTGGTGGTTTACAGGTCATTGCAGGCACTTTAACAATCGGAAATATGCAGGCCTTTGTTCAATATGTCTGGCAGGTGAGCCAGCCTATTCAGAACTTAACACAGCTAGCGGGGCCATTACAAAGTGCCAAATCATCGCTTGAACGGATTTTCCAAGTCCTCGATGAAGCAGATGAGCCGATGGAAGTAACCGAGCAGTTGACGCATGACCTGACTGGACAGGTTAGCTTCCAGCATGTTGATTTCCAATATGTGGAAAACAAACCCTTGATTCGTGATTTTAACCTAGAAGTCAAGCCTGGGGAAATGGTGGCCATTGTTGGTCCGACAGGAGCTGGGAAGACAACCCTGATTAACCTGTTGATGCGTTTTTATGACGTCACAAATGGGGCCATCACGGTGGATGGTCATGATATTCGCCAGTTATCTCGTCAGGAATACCGTAGGCAATTTGGGATGGTCTTGCAAGATGCTTGGCTCTACGAGGGGACGATTAAGGAAAATCTCCGCTTTGGAAACTTGGAGGCAACTGATGAGGACATTATCGCGGCAGCCAAGGCGGCAAATGTGGACCACTTTATTCGCACCTTGCCAGGTGGTTACAATATGGAAATGAACCAAGAATCCAGCAATATCTCGCTAGGACAAAAACAGCTTCTAACGATTGCGCGTGCCCTACTGGCTGATCCGAAAATTTTGATTCTGGATGAGGCGACGAGTTCGGTCGATACGCGGTTGGAACTCTTGATTCAAAAGGCTATGAAGAATTTAATGAAAGGGCGAACCAGTTTTGTCATTGCTCATCGTTTGTCGACCATTCAAGAAGCCGATAAGATCCTCGTCTTAAAAGACGGTCAAATCATTGAACAAGGAAATCATGAAAGTCTTCTAGCTGATAAAGGTTTCTATTATGATCTCTACACGAGTCAGTTTGCTAAAAAAGAAGAAAGTGCATAAAAAGCCTACTAGCTCTCAGTTTGAAGAAAAAGTCCATTTTGGTGCTTTTTCTTCAAACTTTTTTGCTGATGCTCATCAACAATCAAAGTTAGCATTTTTGAGACTTTCTTAGCTGGTTTGAACACAAACTACCTATTTTTTATTCCTATCCTTTTCGACTTACTTAAACTGATTCATTTTCAAGCAAAAATAAAGGCTCTATAATATCTGTAGTGGGTAAATCCACTATGGAGATTATGGAGCCTTTTTCAGTGTGGAAAAAAAGTTCCATATGACCTATAATGAAAAGCGAAGAAACTATCATTTAGAAAGACTCATATGGAACAACTAAATCTTATCACAAATTTTCTCAAAATGAAAGACAAAAATATCACGATCACTAATGAATGCGACATGGGAACACACTTAGAACTCCACGGTCACTTGGATTACACAGCCCCTAAATGCCCTTCCTGCAAAGGACAAATGGCTAAGTACGACTTCCAAAAAGCCTCTAAAATCCCCTACTTAGAAACTGCTGGCTACCCGCTACTTATCCGCCTTCGAAAGCGTCGTTTCAAGTGCAAGGAATGTGGGAAAATGGCGGTCGCTGAAACTCCTATTGTTAAGAAGAACCATCAAATCTCTGTCGCTGTCAACCAGAAAATCGCACAATTACTCATCGAAAAGCAAGCAATGACACATATCGCACACAGACTTTCCATTTCTACATCTACAGTTATTCGAAAACTCAATGAGTTTAAGTTTGAAACGGATTGGGCTAAGCTTCCAGAAGTCATGTCCTGGGATGAGTATGCCTTCAAGAAAGGGAAAATGAGCTTTATCGCTCAAGATTTTGACACAAATAACATCATCGCTATCCTTGATGGAAGAACGCAGGCGGTCATCCGAAATCACTTTCTACGATACCCTAGACAGGTCAGAAACCGCGTTAAAATCATCACTATGGACATGTTTAGCCCTTACTACAAATTGGCCAAACCCTTCGCCCTCCAATTTCTAAGCTCAGGCTGAAACAGTCTATTCCCAGACTGTTTCACTCCCTTACGCCAAAATCGTGCTTGATCGTTTCCACGTTGTGCAACATCTCAGCCGTGCTATGAACCGTGTCCGTACCCAAATCATGAATGCTTTTGACCGCAAATCGCATGAATACAAGACGCTCAAACGCTACTGGAAACTGGTACAACAAGATAGCCGTAAACTCAGTGACAAGCGGTTTTATCGCCCTACTTTTCGCATGCACTTAACCAACCAGGAGATTGTCGCTAAACTGCTCGGCTATTCTCAAGAACTGAGAGAACACTACGAGCTCTATCAACTACTGCTTTTTCACTTCCAGGAGAAGCAAGCTGACCAGTTTTTTGGACTTATCCAAGACGCTCGGCAGACTGTCAACCCGATTTTCCAGACCGTATTTAATACCTTTTTGAAGGACAAGGATAAGATTCTCAACGCCATGGAATTGCCTTACTCAAATGCCAAACTTGAGGCGACGAATAATCTCATCAAAGTCATCAAGCGTAATGCCTTTGGATTTCGGAACTTTGAAAACTTCAAAAAGCGGATTTTGATTGCCATCAACATCAAAAAAGAGAAGACCAATTTGGTCCTCTCTAGGTGTTAGCTTTTCATCTACCCACTACAGTTGACAAAGAGCCAAAATAAATAGGTTGATATCGAATGGCTATTTTTGAAATTACATGAGTATCAATAAAAAACTCTTAGAAGGGGCTTACAAATCGCTTTTCTAAGAGTTTTTTAGATTTTTAGGTTCCTTAGTGTCTTTCTTTAGTTTCTAAGAGTTTGGTCACTCTCTTTAATCCAATTTTAAGGCATCTGGATTGAATGGCATCGCAGGGTCGTACGGATTGTGACGAAGTTTGAAGTGCTTCACATCTTCAATAGTCTGTGTACCTGCTAGCTGCATAACCATTTTCAGTTCTTCATTGATTTTTTCAAATACTTGACGAGTTCCGACGCTTCCACCTAGAGCAAGTCCATAAATGACTGGACGACCAAGTGCAACAAGGTCTGCACCGGAAGCTAGGGCTTTAAAGACATGTTGTCCACGACGAACGCCAGAGTCAAAGACGATTGGAACACGTCTGTCAACAGCTTCAACTACTTCTTGAAGGGAGTCAAAAGCAGCAGGACCGCCGTCTAATTGACGCCCACCGTGGTTGGTTACCCAGATACCAGAAGCTCCAGCATTCAATGCACGAAAGACATCTTCTGCGCATTGGGGTCCTTTGACATAAACAGGCAGTCCAGAGTATTGAGCAATGTATTCGACATCTTTTGCGGAAAGAGCTTGTTTTGCAGAACGATAGACAAAGTCCATGGTTTTACCAGCACCGTCTGGGAGATATTCTTGCACAATTGGCATGCCGACTGGGAAGACAAAGCCGTTTCGTTTATCGACTTCACGGTTTCCTCCGACTGTTGCGTCAGCGGTTAGGACGATGGCTTTGATACCTTGTTCTTTTACCCGGTCCATGATATGGCGGTTAATCCCATCATCTTTGCTGTAGTAAAATTGGAACCATTGTGGTGTTCCATTGAGACTTTGAGTAATTTCAGGAATATCGGTTGTCGCATAGGAACTGGTAGTGAAAATCGTTCCAAACTCACTGACACCTTTGGCACTAGCTACCTCACCTTGCTCATTGGCCAATTTGTGAGCAGCGACGGGCGCCATGATGATAGGAGAAGTCAGGGTATCTCCATCATACACAACCTCGGTAGAAGGATCCTCCACACCTTTTAAGCTGTGGGGAACAATCAATTTATGGTTAAAGGAACGAATGTTTTCATGTAAGGTAAAGGTATCTCCAGCACCACTTGCAATGTATCCAAAAGCACCTTTTGGTACGACTTTTTGAGCCATTTTTTCTAGGTCAAAGACATTGACGAATTCTACAGGTCCTTCAGCATTACTTGTTTTGAAATCCATACGGTTTTCCTCTAAATCTAGCTAGATGTACTTTCTAAATTTTTAATCTATTTCTGTTAGCGCTTACAATAACAGTGTAGCATACCTTGAAAACGATGTCAATTTGTTTGCTTATAAAAAATATGAATATTTCCTAGATGAAAATATGCGGTCGTGATTGCAAAGAAATAGCTAGAATGTAGTGAGTAGAACATCTAAGAATTGCTGTAGCTTTAGTGGTTGTAGAGAATAAAATATCTAGAGGAAAAATAGCTATTATTCTGAATTTTGGTCATATAAAAAGAAGCTGGACTTCTTGTCCTGCTTCGATAGAGCGGTTAAATCATTTTTTCTGTCTAAAGGTTAATGAAATCATACGATAGGTCATCAGAACAAAGAAAAGTCCGAATAAAAAGAGTTGTTCTCGAAAGAAAAAGAGAAGAATACTTCCCACTACTAGATAGAAGGTATATTCTAGTTTTTCTCGTTTGTTGATGAGGAATTCTACCTTATAGTAGGGAGTTAGGGAAAGGAGGGATAGGTAGAAAAGAAATATTCCGATTAGAAAGAAGGCTAGACCAAATCCTGCATGGTGGCTTGGTAGTAGCTCAAGACCGACTGTAAAGAAGTTTAAAGCAAGTATCAGAAAAGTATGTGCATAAAAAAGAAGAAGGGTGTCAGCGATTTGGTGATGGTTGAGGTTTAAGTGAGTATGAGAGATATAGTAGACAAAAAGGAAGGCCATCCCGATAAAAAAGGGGATACCTGTCAGAAGTTGATGTCCTTGGAAGCTCTTCAAAATCGCAATAACTGCCTCTCCGAAGGTGATAATGGTAATCAATTGTACCCGCTCGACTGCATGAGGGAAATTAAGGCTAGCACTATTTTTAAAAAAGCCTTTAGGACGGACGAGAAAAGGAAAGATAAATGGGATGAAATAGACGATCAATGACCAAGCATCATAGGTCCAGTAGTGAAATAAAGTCGCAATGGTGGCCATCAAAAATGAGATGACTAAAGAAGCGGTATATAAAATCGATTGGCGTATTTTTGTGTTGAAACCAATTTTTCGACCTCTCAAGATATATTGCAACAATATAATAATATAAGAAAGAAATGAGAAGAAATTAAAAGGAAGGGCGTGACTTTTGAAGTCCATACTGAAGTGAAGCCCCAATTGCCCGATGACAAACATAGATGGAATAATGGTAAGAATATCTAGCAGATCCTGTTCCCCAAAACGATTGAGATAAAAGGTTTCATTGATCCAAAGAGAAGAGATAATCAGATTACCAGCGATAAAAGAGAGGATAGAACGGATAGTCACGCCCTCATTGTGGAGTAGATTAACTAGGCTTGACGTTGTTAAAACGAAGACCAAATCATAAAATAATTCGTAGTTCGAAACACGTTTTGCGATAATTTTTGACATAAAACCTCCGAAAGTAAAAGTATACGATGTTAGAAAAAGAATGAACTAATCCAAGAAAAAATAGTAAGTCCGATAATGACAGCATGCCACTTCCAATACATGACAAAGAGTCCAACTGTTTCACGAATCCAGGCACTTGGGAGATAGTAAAGGGCTGTTTTAGAGCCTACGCTGCGGCCTTTGAGCTTTAGTTTACGCATGTAAATCCCTGCCCGTAAGGAGTGAAAACTGTTGGTCACAACAAGAAAATGAGGGGAGGGTCCTTGTTTTTCATCGACCAATTTCTTGGAAAAGGTTAGATTTTCAAGGGTTGTTGTGGAATGGTTTTCGTACAGAAGTTGATCAGCAGGCAATCCTCTGTCAAGCAAGTAGCACCCCATAGCCCTGGCTTCAGAAATTTTTTCATCAGCTCCTTGACCACCTGAGACGATAATAGTAGGTTGTTTGTTGAACATTTCATAGTAAGAAAGTCCCTTGTCTAACCGTTGGGCAAGCAGTGGTGGGATCTTGTCTCCAATCAGACCAGAACCTAGCACGATGATGTAGGCAGGTTGGTAGGTGAGTGGAAACAGATTGTAAAAGAATCCATAAATGACATAGGATAGATAGAGGAAGCTACCGTAGAGAAGTAGGTTATCCAATAATTCGGTGATTTTTTCAATAAAGAAATAGTGGTTTAAGGAATGGAGAGCAAGGGTGATTAGAATGGTAAGTCCGTAAAATAATGAGAGCAGATTAGCTAATCGACGTCCTTCAAAGGTCAGCATTTGTTTCCCGTTAAAAAGAAGGTAGATGGTAGATACCATCACGCTTAGTGGAATGAGCAAAAGCCCACCTATCAGAATGAAAATGGCGAACTCTTTGTCCCAGAAGCTGAGTTGTACGACGAAAAATCCTGCAAGGATAGCGACAAAGAAAATCAGCGTCATCAAAAAAAGATAGGCATTGAACAGCTTGCGGGGTTCTATCAAAAATGAAACGAGAAACAGTAGGGCTGGGATTAGCCAAACTACATGAAGAATCATAAAGGTGAGTCCTCTCCTTCAATAAATGAATTTATCTGATAAGTATACTATAAATTCAAACGGTAGAACAGCGTGGTAAAAGGATGCAAAAAGAAATCGTTCTCATAAGAACTTTTTTCTTGACTTTTCTATTGGACGTGCTAAAATTGTTCTCATGGTAACGAATTTGGAAAGGAAGATGACCATGACAACAGATCCACTTCAGGAGTTTAAGCAACTGTCTCATAAAATGGGGACGGTTTTTCATACCCTTGCTAAGGAATATGACATGAATTTATTAGCTGGACCGCAAGGGCATGTCTTGCATTATTTGGCCCTGCATGACCAAGAGGAAATCTTTATTAAGGATATTGAACAAAAGATGAAGATTTCAAAATCGGTGGCTAGTAATCTCATCAAGCGTATGGAGAAAAACGGCTTTGTCGTTGTCGAGCCGTCAACGATTGATAAGCGAAAGAAAATTGTACGTCTGTCGGATTCAGCTCGAGAAAAAAGTCAGCGTATGGGAGATTTTTGGGCGGAGTTGCGCAAACAGTTGGTCGAAGGAATTGCAGAAGAAGATTTACAAGTTCTCTCTAAAGTCATTCGACAACTTCATCAAAACTTAGAGAAAATTGAACAAAAGGAGAAAGAATGAGTAAACTATTTAAACGCTTAAATAGAAAAGAGTGGTTGATGATTTTGGCCAGTATTGCTTTTGTGTGCTTGACCGTCTGGTTGGAATTAGAAGTGCCGAGCTATATGTCCGAAATCACCAAACTTTTGCAATTACCAGATACGACTACTTCGGATCTCTGGGAACCGGGCTTAAAAATGTTGGGTTTGTCCTTAGCTAGCTTTGCTAGTTCAGTCATGGTGGGCTTTATTGCCTCTCGTTTAGCAGCAGGATTTACAACCCGTTTGCGGAAGGATATTTTCCACCGTGTCTTGGATTATTCAGATGCAGAAATCAAGCGGTTTAGCATTCCTAGTTTGCTGACAAGGACGACAAATGACCTTACCCAGATTCAGCTTCTATTTACCATGGGCTTGCAGGTAGCGACTCGTGGACCGATTATGGCAATTTGGGCCTTGAGCAAGATTGTCGGGAAATCCAATCATTGGTTATGGGCGGTGATTGTGGCAGTATTGATCAATCTTGTCATGATGACCATTCTAGTAACCCTTGCTTTTCCAAAACAGAAAATTGTCCAAAAATTGACTGACCGTCTCAATAGTGTGACACGTGAAGGATTATCAGGTATCCGTGTGGTACGTGCCTATAACGCTGAAGACTATCAGGATAGCAAGTTTACTCAGGCCAACGAAGAATTAACAGCGCTTAACTTGTTTGTCAGTCGCTTAATGGCGATTATGAATCCAGTCATGATGACGATTTCAAGTGGCTTGAGTTTGGCTATTTATTGGATTGGGGCTTATCTTATCAACGAAGCTGAGCTAACAGATAAGCTGTCAATTTTCAGTGATATGGTGGTTTTTACGTCCTATGCCATGCAGGTTGTCATGGGCTTTATGATGATGAGTGCCTTATTTATCATTTTGCCGCGTGTCTTGGTGTCCACCAAGCGGATTAACGAGGTTTTGGAGTTGACATCTTCCATTACTTCACCTCAAGTGTCGCAAGTGGGACAAGAAAATGCAGACCAAATCGTCTTTGAAAATGTGACTTTCCGCTATTCTGATACGTCAGAGGCGGTTATTGAGCAGATTAACTTTACCGCTAAAGCAGGTGATACAGTGGCCTTCATTGGCTCAACAGGTTCTGGAAAATCAACCTTGGTCAATCTGCTTCCGCGATTTTATGATGTGAGTGAAGGACGGATTCTGCTCGACGGCGTTGATGTGAGAGACTACAGTGAGGCGGATTTGCATGCCAAAGTCGGCTATATTCCGCAAAAAGCTGTTTTATTCTCGGGGATATCCGTAGCAATATCGACTTTGGGGAAAGCAAGGAAAGTCCACTCAGTGATGAAGCGATTTGGGAGGCCTTGGATTTGGCACAGGCCAAAAGCTTTGTCGAGGAAAAAGAAGATGGTCTTTCTTCCCACGTTTCCCAGTCTGGAAGCAATTTTTCTGGAGGACAGCGTCAGCGCTTAGCTATTGCTCGTGCCCTTGCTCGTAAGCCTGAAATCTTGATTTTTGATGACTCTTTCTCAGCTCTTGATTATCGGACGGATCGTACTCTTCGGGAGGAACTCGCAAAGCGTACTGCTGGTATGACCAAGTTGATTGTTGCACAGCGGATTTCAACGATTATGGATGCGGATCAAATCTTGGTGCTTGACAACGGAAAAGTAGTCGGTCAAGGAACCCATAAAGAATTACTTGCACAGAACGAAGTGTATCAAGAAATTGCTTACTCACAATTATCGAAGGAGGAATTGGAAAATGGAAAATAAAAAATCTTCTTTATTGAACCAGATGAAGCCCTATACCAAAGGCTTCCAAGTTCCTTTTGTCGTTGCGGTGATTGGAGCGATTATCTCAAGCATTATCACGGTAATTGGTCCTGATAAACTCAGCGAGATTACAGACTTGATCACCAAGGGCTTGATGACGGGAATTGATACGGATAAGGTGTCAGAAATCGCGATGACCCTAGCTATTCTTTACGGAATTGGAGCGGTGGTTAACTACGCTCAAGCCTTTACTATTTCAACAATCGTTCAGCATTTTTCAAAACGGTTGCGGACGGCGATTGCAGAAAAAATTAACAAACTCCCTCTCCGTTATTTTGATAGTCATTCGCAAGGTGATACCTTATCCCGTGTCACCAATGATGTGGATACGGCTAGCCAATCCCTCAACCAAAGTTTGGGGACGGTTCTTTCTTCTAGTATTCTCTTGGTAGCAGCCCTCATTATGATGTTTAAAACCAATGTGACCTTATCCTTTGTCACCATTGCTTCTGTCTTGTTTGGCTTTGTCTTTGTTGGTATTATCATGGGGCGTGCAAAGGGCTTCTTCAAAAGTCAGCAGACCAATCTTGCTAATGTAAATGGCTATGTAGAAGAAATGTACTCTGGGCATTCGGTGGTTGCTAGCTATCATGCGGGTCGTACAGTAAAAGAAGAGTTTCAGCATCTCAATCAAGCCCTGTACACAAGTATGTGGAAATCCCAATTCATTTCAGGGATTATGATGCCCATGATGATGTTTATCGGAAACTTTGGTTACGTCATGGTTGTAGTGACAGGAGCAGCCTTGACACTAAATGGTCATGCAACCATGGGAACGATTGTAGCCTTTATGGTCTATGTGCGGATCTTCTCTCAGCCCCTTTCTCAGATTGCCCAAGGTTTGACAGTCTTACAATCAGCTAGCGCTGCGATGGGTCGTGTGTTTGAATTCTTGGGTGAGCCTGAAATGGAGGTGGACAGCCATAAGGCACAAGAACTTAGTACTGTAAAAGGCGATGTCACATTTGAGCACGTTTCCTTTGGCTATTCTGCTGATAAGACCATTATCCATGACTTCTCCGCAATAGCTAAGGCTGGGCAAAAAATTGCCATTGTGGGGCCAACAGGAGCTGGAAAGACGACCATTGTCAATCTCTTGATGAAGTTCTATGACATTGATCAAGGCCGTATTTTGATTGACGGGATTGATACCAAAAATATGAAACGTTCTGAAGTTCATGATGCCTTTAGTATGGTCTTACAAGATACCTGGCTCTTTGAGGGAACGATTAAGGAAAATCTGATTTATAATCAAAGCCATGTTTCAGACGAAGCGGTTATCGAAGCTGCCAAAGCAGTCGGAGTGCATCATTTTATTATGACCTTGCCGAAAGGCTACGATACCCTGCTAGATGATACGGTAAACTTATCTGTCGGGCAAAAACAATTGCTAACCATTGCACGTGCCTTGTTGAAAAATGCTCCCCTTCTGATCCTTGATGAGGCAACTAGCTCTGTTGATACGCGGACAGAGGAATTGATCCAAAGGGCCATGGATAAACTGATGGAAGGCCGTACTTCCTTTGTCATTGCCCACCGCCTATCCACTATCCGAAATGCGGATCTCATCTTAGTGATGAAAGACGGCAATATCATTGAACAAGGCAATCATGATGCTCTGATGGCTCAAAATGGCTTCTATGCCAACCTTTACAACAGCCAGTTTGTCGAGGAGTAAAACAGTCCAGTGGACTGTTTTAGCCTCGTGCCTAAAAATAGGAAAGCGCGAGTAATGTCCAGTGGACTGTTTTAGCCCCGATCCCAGAAACCCGACAGCGAGGGCAGTTCAGTGAAGCATTTTAGCCTCGTGACTATAAGTGTTAGTACTCTAGTAACTTGGTGAGGTGCCTTAGCTCCGAGCCTAGAAATGGGAAAATGAATCCATTAGGTTGAACGATGTTAGCTTCACATTTGACTTATATTTTTGTAAAATGTGAGGGTTTTCATGCTATAATAGAGAAAAAAGGAGGAAGTACCATGTACGAATTTCAAAATCCAACAGACGAACAAGTGAAGAGTTATCTAGCTAATAGCAAGACCATTGCAGTGGTTGGCTTGTCCAATCGTGAAGAAACAGTCAGCAACCGCATTGCGAAATTTATGCAGGACATGGGCTATCAGATTATCCCAATCAATCCTCGTCTAGCTGCTAGCGAGATTTTAGGGGAAACGGTCTATGCAACTCTAGCAGATGTTCCTGTAGCGGTTGACATCGTGAATGTCTTTCGCAGAAGTGAGTTTTTGCCAGATGTGGCACGGGAGTTTGTTGAAACAGATGCTAAAATTTTTTGGTCCCAATTAGAGCTTCAAAACGAAGAGGCAGCCGCTATTTTAGAAGCTGCCGGTCGTGACGATGTGGTGATGAATCGTTGTATCAAGCGAGAATACGTGCGCTTGATGACAGGAGCAAGCTAGTGGCAACTTTAGTCATCATCCGCGGCAATTCTGGTTCAGGAAAGACAAGTCTGGCAGAGGCATTGCAACATCATTATGGCCGTAAAACCTTGGTGATTTCTCAAGACAATGTCAGAAGAACTATGTTGAAAGAAACGGTTGAGCCAGGAAATCTATCCATTGGGCTGACAGAAGCCATTGCACGCTTCGGGCATGCAGAGGATTTGCTGGTCATTGTTGAAGGCTTTTATGAAGCTGATATTTATGGGGAGATGCTAGTGCAATTGCATCAGCTGTTTGCTCCTCGTGTTTATGCCTATTACTATGATATCCCCTTTGAAGAGACGGTTAAGCGGCATGCTACTCGTTCCAAAAGGGCTGATTTTACACCGGAGGATATGAAACGGTGGTGGAAAGAGAAGGACTATCTTGGTTGGGCAGAAGAAGTCTTGCTGTCAGCTGAGCTGAGTTTAGAGGCGACTGTTCAGCTGATTTGTCAAGCAATTGAACATAGCTGATGAATGGATTGAAAAAATAGCATTGTTTTTGTAAAAAATAAAGGAAAACGGAATGAGTTATTTAACAGAAGAATTATTTGGCAATGTTGAAACATTTTTAGAGGAACACCTCACAGAATATGAAAGTGTTGAAGAAGCGGTCGCAGCTTATATGAACCTATACAATGAGCAAAATCAGAAAAAACGTCAAGGTCAGGCAGGTTTCATGGAATTGTCTGATTTGCTGGAAAAATTAGCCTACGAAAGAGAAGAGACAAGCCGTTTACAACTTGCTCAGCAGATTTTGGAACGAGACAAAGAGAATATAGATGCAAAGATTGCCCAGTTGGAAGTAGAGTCAGTTAACCAATTGGAAGTATTATCCCAACTCAAGGAATTCGAGAGTCAGGAGCGGAAAAAGTGGTTAAAAGGAGAACGGTCTGGTTGGGTGAATTTCAAAGAACGGCCCTACATGCGTTTGAAAAATCGTTTGGCTTTTCAGTATTTTAACCAAAAAATGTATCCACAGGCTTTGAAACATTTTGAAGAACTCTATCGGATGAACCCTAGTGATAATTTGGGAAGTCGGTATATGATGATGGTACTTTATTGTTTTCTTTACCAATGGGACAAGGCTGTGAAATTTGCAAACCAGAAAGAACACAAAGAGGATGCGGAGATGATTGGGAAACTCCTTGTGTTGGCGATTATCACAGAGCGGAGTCTGGATGCCCAGCGTCTCTTTAAGAAAATGGTAGATCTGGATGAGAATTTTCTAGCTGCTCTTGACTTTTCTAGAGATGTAAAAAGTGCACGTACGATGTTTTCGATTTCAAAAGAGGGGTATTTCGAAGTTTCAAGTCTTTCCTTATTCGATGGATTAGAGGAGTTTCTGTTTGGGACAGAAATTGTCTTTGAATGGTTACGGAAGCACTATGAAGAGTATTATCAGGCAGAATTTGAGCTTCATACAGTACGCAATCCGCTATTTGCGGGTTTACCAAGTGGAGCCGTTGAATCCTTGCTTGAAGAAGGCTTGATTCGACCAGAAGATTTTCAGTCATTTAAGAAAAAGGATTTGTTGGCTCTGCAAGGGATTGGCAAGGTGAGTGTAGAGCGCTTGATTGTTAATGGTGTTCAGCTGAAAGAAGGTTAATATTGCTATAAAATAAGGAGATTTATCTATCGAATCTCCTTATTTTTTGTTAGGCAATTCTAAAAATATACTGCTGAAATCTGTAGTATCAGGAGGGGAAGATGGGAATGTGTAGCAGCAAAACTGTAGAAGGTAAAATCCAACTCCTCTGAATGTTAGTGGAAGAGAGTCAACTTGCCTATTTGGTATAACATCATGGTGGTTTTGCCCGGTTTTTGGCCCTAGTATTTTAAATGATAATTGTCTGATAATTCTTTGAAAATGAGAAAAACTGTGCTATACTAGAAACATGTTAAAACTAAAGAAGGAGTTTCTATGAAAAAACTTGGTATTGTTTTAGTATCGGCAGCTTTATTGACCGCATGTGCACCTGCAACACAAGAAAAGCAGGCAACAATAGAAAGTACAACGGTTCAAGTGAGTCAACAAGCGCTTGACAAAGCAACGGCTGATTACAAGGCATTTGTAGAAGAGCAGATTGGACAATTGTTGACCGATACGGAAAATTTTGCCCAATTACTCAAAGATGGCAAATTAGAAGAAGCGAAAACAGTCTATCCAGTCATTCGAATGGCCTATGAGCGTTCAGAACCGATTGCGGAAAGTTTTGGCGAATCAGATGTGAAAATTGACTTCCGCTTGGTCGACTATATGGAAGAAAACAAGACAGAAGAAGGCTGGTCAGGTTTCCACCGCATTGAAAAAATTCTTTGGGAAGAAAATACAACAACCGGTACGGAACAGTATGCGGATCAATTGGTCAATGACATTAAAGAATTAAAAGCGAAAATTGCGACTGTTGAAGTGACACCTGAGATTATGCTGACAGGGGCAGTTGATTTGCTCAACGAAGTAGCCACAAGCAAGATTACCGGGGAAGAAGAAGTGTATTCCCACACAGATTTATATGATTTCAGAGCCAACATCGAAGGAGCAGAGAAGATTTTTGAACTCTTTAAGCCAAGCTTGGAGAACAAAGATGCTAGCCTCGTTATGACTCTTGAAAAAGAATTCAAGAATGTGAATGGTCTGCTGGATCAATACATGACAGACAATACGCACTATAAGCTCTATACAGATTTGAGTAAGGAAGACACCAAAAAACTAGCTGAGGCCGTGACAAAACTCGGTGAGCCACTGTCTCAAATGGGGATTATCTTGGACGGGAAGTAAGAAATGACAAAAGACGAAAAATGGTTTGAGAAGAAAATGGATCGTCGCGAATTTTTAAAAAAAGCAGGTATAGGAGGAGCTGGGCTTGCGCTCGGTGCCTCTGGTGCGTCTGCTTTTTTCGCGCATAAAGTGACTGATGAAACTGCAAAAGCAGACGGACAAGAAGATATTTCTTTTTATGGGGAACATCAGGCAGGAATTGTAACTCCGACCCAGAAAAATGTGTATTTTGTTGTACTTGACCTGCATTCGACAGACAAGGCTGAAGTCATTCAGATGTTCAAGGATTGGACAGATTACAGTGAGAAATTAGTGACTGGAAAGCTAGTAAAAGAAGATGGAGATAATGGCTATCTTCCACCATTTGATACAGGGGAAACGGTTGGTCTGAACCCTCACCGCCTGACCCTTACTTTTGGGATTTCACCCGCTTTCTTGACCAAGCTAGGATTGGAAAGTAAGAAACCAAAAGAGTTTCGAGATTTACCAGTCTTTCCAAGGGATCAGCTCAAGGAAGCCTATACTGGAGGGGATATTGTCATTCAAGCCTGTGCTGACGATGCACAAGTTGCCTTTCATGCTGTCCGAAATCTTGTCCGAAAAGGTCGCAGCCTCGTAACCATGAAATGGAGTCAAGCTGGTTTTGCAGCGATTGGCAACCGCAAGGAAACGCCACGAAACCTGTTTGGATTTAAAGATGGCACGGCAAATGCGACGAAAAAAGAGCAATTTCAGGATATCATCTGGTGTGAGGATGCGAACTGGATGCGGGGAGGCACCTATATGGCAGTCCGCCGTATCCAAATGTTTCTGGAAACGTGGGACAGAACCAGCCTCAATGAACAGGAAAATACCTTTGGTCGCTACAAGGAAAGCGGTGCACCCTTTGGAAAGAAAGATGAGTTTGATGAAGTTGATTTGGACTTAAAAGACGATAAGGGCGAGCCACTTGTGCCCGTTGATTCTCATGTCAGACTAGCAAAGGAAACAGGTGTTGAAATCTACCGTCGCTCTTATTCGTATTCAGATGGAATTGATGAAAAAACAGGTCAATTTGACTCAGGCTTACTGTTTATTTCTTTCCAAAAAAATCCGGAGCAGTTTATCACCATTCAAAACAATTTGGGAAATATGGATAAAATGAACGAGTACATTACCCATGTCGGAAGTGGTTTATTTGCTTGCTTTGCAGGCGTGAAAAAAGGAGAGTACATTGGTCAAGCCTTACTTGAATAAACTGGCACTCCTTGCCTTACTTGCTTTCGTCTTTTTTGCAAGACCTGTTTCGGCAGCGGATTCCTATAGTCATCTCTTTATCACGATTACAGATGCAACCACGGCCTTGAATAAAGGGGACAAGGAAAGAGCAGAGCAGTTGATTGCCCAGTTGCAGGAAGATTTCACACAAGTTGAAAATCATGATTCCAAGGCTGGTCAGATGGTGACCAACCGTCTAACGGAATTGAAACAAGAACCGACAGAAGAAAAATTAGTGGCTGTTTCAAAAGCTCTCTTGGATTTTGAAGCTGAGCAGCATCCAGTTGATGTTGATGCTGAAAAAGAAAAACTGATGAACAAGTTATCTCCTGCCTTTGACCTTTTGCAGGAAGCGATTGAGCGGAAAGAGATTGACAGTGTCAAGGAGAACTACAAAAAACTCAATAGTACGTGGACAGTGAATGAAGGCATTGTTCGTGATACTAGTACAGGGCATTACGGAAAAATTGAAACAGCCATTTCTTTCTTACGCAGTAGCATTGAAACAGAACCTGTAGACTATGGCAGTATTCAAACATCATTTGATGATTTAAAAAATGCTATTCAAGCCTTTGTAGCTGGTCAAGAGGTAGCTACAGCTGCAACGGATGTAACCTTAACAGATGGGATTGATCTGCTCAAGCAAGCACAAACTGCTTTTGAAGCAGGTGATAAGACCAAAGGGGCTTCTCTGATGAAGGAATTTATCACCATTTGGCCGACCATTGAAGGAGATGTTAGTACACGGAATCCAAGTCTCTATACTCGTGTCGAGAGTGAGTCGCCTGTCATCATGGTACGAGGTGACGAAGCGGCTTATCAAGAAAAACTAGCCCAGTTAATTGCTGATTTGGCAAGCATTGATCCCTCAGCCAGCTATACTGTCTTTGATGCGATGTTAATCCTTCTGCGGGAGGGAGTTGAGGCTCTTCTCATTGTGATGGCTCTAGTATCTACTCTAAAAGCTAGCAAGCAGAAAAAAGGCTTGCTTTGGGTTTATGGTGGAGCTGTCGTCGGATTGCTAGCCAGTGCCCTGTTGGCGATTGCCTTACACCAATTTTTCCCAAGGCTCTCCTCTGGTGCCAATCGTGAAATCATTGAGGGCTTGGTGGGGATTGTTGCGGTTGTGATGATGGTTGTCATTGGTATTTGGCTCCACAGTAAATCTTCTGTCAAGAAGTGGAATGCCTATATGGAGCAGCAGATGCAGGTGGTGACAGCGAGCGGTAGCTTCATTTCCATGTTTGCCTTGAGTTTTCTAGCGGTCTTTCGTGAGGGGGCAGAAACCATTCTCTTTTATGCAGGTATCCTACCAAAGATTAGCCTCAATGACTTTCTATTAGGAATTGGTCTAGCCTTTTTAGTCCTTTTACTCTTGGCTGTTGTCATGCTGAAAACAACGAGCAAAATCAAGCCACATAAGGTATTTTTTTATCTGACTTGGCTGATTTATGCCCTAGCCTTTAAGATGTTGGGAGTTAGTATCCATGCCTTACAATTGACCAATATCCTCTCGAGTCATGTAGTGAGAGGCATTCCTACAATAGATGTGATTGGTCTGTATCCAAGTCTAGAAATTCTGCTACCACAGGTCTTTCTCATCCTCTTGATTGCTGGTTTAACGTGGAAGAATCGAGAACATCATGCACACTAAACAAGAACTAACCGTTGTCGAGCATTTGACCGAATTTCGGAGCCGTTTTATTTGGACCCTATCCTTTTTCTTCGTTAGTTTTTTGATCAGTCTCTATTTTTCGAGAAGTATTTACCAGTTTTTGACTCAGGGATTTTCTCAGAAATTGATTGTCTTGGGCCCTAACGATATATTATGGATTTATATCAACATAGCCAGTCTCTTAGCCTTTACACTGACCTTGCCGTTTTTGACCTATCAAGTTTGGGCTTTTGTAGTTCCAGCGCTTGATAAAGGAGAAGCCAGAAGTATTTTCTGGTATATTCCAGCAGTCTTTTGCTGCTTTGCCTTGGGCTTACTATTTGGGTTTTATCTGGTTAGTCCAGCTCTCTTACAGGTTCTTTTGTCATTCGGAGATGGGCTCTTTGATACGCAATTAACAGCACAAAATTATCTGGCTTTCTTGTTACATACGACAATTCCGATGGCTGTTTTGTTTGAAATACCTGTTTTAGTGGCATTTTTGACCTCCCTTGGTATCCTTAGTCCACGATTTTTGGTACAATATAGAAGACATGCCTACTTTACCTTGTTGGTGATTGCAGTGGTCATTACACCAGCTGATTTTACAAGTGATTTAGCCATGACGGTTCCCCTTATCCTCATCTATGAAGTAAGTGTTGGTATCAGTAAATGGCTCTATCGAAAAAAAGAAAAAAGGAGAACCTATTATGGGAATCTTACGTGATATTGGTGCACCGGGAATGATTATCTTGGTCTTGGGTGCCCTCTTGATTTTTGGACCAAAACGCTTACCAGAGTTGGGCGAATCCATTGGTAAAATGATCTCATCCTTTAAAAAAGCCATGGAAAATGGTGAAGAAAAAGAAAAGGATGATACAGCTCATTAAGGCTATTTTGAGAAGAGAGTGGGGAATGTCGATTGAACGCTTCCGCACTCTTTTTTACAGGATTGGTAGGGGACATCGTTAGATTTCAATAATTGATTTTCCTCAGTATTCCTTTTTAATTTGAGTATCTACAGTTATTTCTCTGATGGTTGCTCTAGCTGAAATGAGTTAAATTAAAACGGTTAAGGAGAGCAAAATGCTATTTGAAGACGCTTTTTTCAAGAATCAAATCTGGCAGCAAGATCGCTTAGTTGCCTATGGTTTTCAAGAAAAAGATGGTTGGTGGACAGTTCATCAGCCTTTTATGAATGGGCATTTTGAAGCACGAATACGGGTAAAAGTCCCGAATCAGGTTGTAGCGCAGGTCTGGGATATAGATATGGATGAAGAATACCATGCCTTTCGCATTCAACGTGCAGTTGGAGCATTTGTCGGTGAAGTACGAGAAAACTACGCTGCGCTTCTTCATGAAATCGTCCAACAATGTGCAGAAGAAGAGCCCTTTCAATCTCCACAAGGGAATCGCCTTATAAGGTATATTCAGAAACGATTTCAAGAAGAGCCAGATTATCCATTTACTAAAGCGCCAGACATTGCTACCCTACGGCACGCTGGAAATCAAAAATGGTATGGCTTGATGACCCAAGTGCCGTGGACAGTCTTGAAGAGAACAGATAAAGAAGGAAAAATAGACATCATCAATGTCAAAGTAGAAGCAGATCAGATAGAGGATATAGTAGGAAGAGGGGGGATTTATCCTGCCTATCATATGTCTAAAAAAAGTTGGGTTTCAATCAGTTTAGATGATAGCTTATCAGATGAGGACTTGTTTGCCTTGGTGGAAAAGAGTCGCCAGTTGGTTGCACCGAAAAGTGCACAGTCCCTAACGGAGACTTGCTATTGGATTCTTCCTGCCAATCCCGCACTTTATGATATTGATACGGAATTGCGGAATGAGGGAGAGATTTTATGGACTCAAAAGCCGAACATTAAACGAGATGACATTGTCTGTATCTATATGACAAAACCGATTCAAGCGATTCGCTATCTCTGTCGGGTAAGCAAGGCTCATCTCACTGAGGGAGATGAGGTTTATATGAAGCTAGAACTGCTTCGAGAATTGTCTGATAGTGAATTTCCCCTGTTGCGGATGAAGGATTTGGGAGTTAAAGCAGTAAGAGGACCACGCCTAGCCACACCAGAATGCCGGAAGGTCCTCGAAAGCTTGCTAAAGGAGTGACTTAGCAAGCTGTAACAAAATTATCAGAAAATTTACTATTTTACTTTACATCTTCCCTAAAAAGTCTATAATAAGAATATAGTTTTTGGAGGTTATGGAGTATGAAGAAGAGTTTTATCCACCAGCAAGAAGAAATTTCCTTTGTCAAAAATACCTTTACCCAATATCTCAAGGACAAGTTGGAAATTGTGGAAGTGCAAGGACCGATTTTGAGCCGTGTCGGTGATGGGATGCAGGACAATTTGTCAGGGGTTGAAAATGCGGTGACTGTCCATGTCAAGTTGATTCCTGATGCGACCTATGAAGTCGTCCATTCTTTGGCGAAATGGAAACGTCACACTCTTGCACGGTTTGGCTTCAATGAGGGGGAGGGTCTTTTTGTCCATATGAAAGCCCTTCGTCCAGATGAAGATTCACTTGACCCGATTCACTCGGTTTATGTAGACCAGTGGGACTGGGAGAAAGTTATTCCAAACGGTAGGCGTAATCTGGCTTATTTAAAAGAAACCGTTGAGCTGATTTACAAGGCCATTCGGTTGACTGAATTAGCTGTTGAAGCTCGCTATGATATTGAAGCGGTGCTGCCTAAGCAGATTACCTTTATTCACTCGGAAGCATTGGCAGAGCGTTATCCAGATTTGACGCCTAAAGAGCGGGAAAATGCAATCGCTAAAGAATACGGTGCTGTTTTTCTCATTGGGATTGGTGGTGAATTACCAGATGGAAAACCGCATGACGGACGGGCTCCTGACTATGATGACTGGACAACGCTGTCTGAAAATGGCTACAAGGGCTTAAACGGAGATATTCTCGTGTGGAATGAGCAATTGCAATCCGCTTTTGAATTATCTTCTATGGGGATTCGGGTAGATGAAGAAGCTCTCAAACGTCAGGTAGCTATTACAGGTGATGAAGATCGACTGGAATTTGAATGGCATAAGGCACTTTTAAATGGACTCTTCCCACTTTCAATCGGCGGAGGAATTGGTCAATCACGCCTGGCCATGTTCCTTCTCCGCAAAAAACACATCGGTGAAGTCCAATCAAGCGTCTGGCCGCAAGACGTCCGTGACACATTTGAGAATATATTATAAAAAAGAACTGGAAATCAGTTCTTTTTTATATGTTGGGAAACGCTTACTTATTTGCCGAAAAAGACGGCAAAAACATCTACTACCAAATAATGTTCGTAACTTTTATAATAAATGTATAGAAAGAGAGGGGAGAAGGTGAAGGAAAGAACTATTGCACTGATTAATTTGTTATTACTTTCAAAACTGCCAGTCCAAATGAAGCAATTACAAAAGGATTTGCAAGTTAGCGCTCGAACGATTCGTAACGATATTGCTAATTTAAATGAATTTCTAGAAAAATATCATCTTCCCAAAGTTCAATCTATCCGAAGTAAAGGATTTCAATTGGAGTTATCTGAACAAGAAGAAAAGATATTTAGAAGTTATCTTCGAGATGAAGAAATGCAAGATTATTTGACACGAGAAGAACGGATGTTAGATATCTTGCTAGACATAGCATTAAATACGGAACCCGTATTTCTTTATCGAAAAGAAGAAGAGTATCGCGTTTCAAAGTCAACGATTGATGAAGATATGCGTCAGTTGAGACAACGCTTGATTTCCTATCATGTGCAAATTGTTAGTCTTCCTAAAATTGGTTTGGTTTTAGAGGGGAAAGAATCGACGATTCGAACGATGTTATACGCTTTTATTAGTTCAGCACTTGCGAGAGATGAGGAACGATTTGAATTAAGTCGCCCAGATATTATCGAGCATTACATAGCACCGGAGCGTATTCAAATGCTTGATAATCTATTTGAGGATACTATTTATTCGATTGGCGATCAACTTCATCGGCTTCATTTTAACCTATTTACTTGTATTTGGATGGGTAGAATCATGAAAGGGCAGTTAGTTGAAGCAACAGAAGTTCCCACCGAGTCTGTAAAGGATATTCGAGGTATTAAAGAGTATTTACATCGTATTTGTACATATTATTCCTTAATACCTACTGTCACGGAGTTGGATTATATTTATGCGATGCTGCAATCGTTTCATGTGAAGGAAGAATATAGTCCGATTAACTGGTTGCAGTTACAAATGTTAACACTCCAATTAATCCATTTTGTTACAGAACGGACGGGAGTCCCATTTTCAAAAAAAGAAAATTCTCTTCAAGAATCTCTCTATAGACACCTGATTAGCATGGTTTCACGAATCGAGAATAATATTCAATTAACAAATCCATTAACGGAAAAAATTCGACAGAGTTATGGAGTTATTTATGAAGCGGTTCAAGTATTTTCGACTGACTTGGCGAAACAGCTAGGTAAGACAATATTAGAAGATGAAATTGCCTTTCTTGCTATTCATTTTTCAGCAGCACTAAGTGAAATGAATCAAGAAAACCAATATTGGTATCGAGCAGTGGTGATTTGTAATCATGGTGTCGCAACTGGGAAATTACTGTCAGAGAATTTAAGAGAATTTTTTAATATTGAAGTTTTCGCAGTTTTAAGTTCTAAGGAATTGGCAATTGTGGATAAATTGGATGTAGACTTGGTTTTTTCCACAGTAGAAATTACCTATACTCAAAAGCCGCTTCTAATTGTAGATTCTTTAATACAGGAAAGTACAAAGGTTCGCATTCTCCATTTTTTAGCAGAACATTCGGAAGCTAGGCGAGTTATTCATAAGCGTAATGATTATACAGTGATGTTTCAAGAGTTACTTTACCTTGTTGGGCAAATAGGAGATATTGATAAAAATTGTTATCTGGCGCTAAGCCAGCTATTTAAAGAATATGATTTAACGATAAATATAAGAGAGGTACAGCCTATGATACAAGATATTTTAACAGACGATAGTATTCAAATTATAGCGAAAGAGTATGATTGGCCAGATGCTATAAAGCTAGTTGGCCAACCGTTATTGGATAAATCAATTATTACACAAAATTATGTATCTGCTATGATTAATAGTGTATCAGAGTATGGTCCATATATTGTTATAGGACCGCACCTAGCCTTAGCTCATGCTAGACCGCAAGACGGGGCTAATAAATTAGGGTTAAGTGTTGCTGTTTTTGAAAAACCAGTTTATTTTGGCCCAGAGGAAGAGCAACAAGTATCCGTAATCTTTTGTTTATCTGCAGTTGATGCATTTTCACATTTGAATATTATGAAAAGTTTGGTGAATTTAATTCGTCATACTGATAAAATCGAGCAACTTTCCCAAGCGAGGGATATTGAAACTGTTAAACAAATTTTATTTCATTCACATAAGGAGGAAGAATGATGGGACGTCCAATCACAATTTTATTTGTATGTGGAGCAGGACTAGGGTCTAGTTTTGCTGCTCAGATGGCTGCGGAGGATGTATTAAATCAATACAATGTCAATGCCAAATTAGACCATGTTGATATTTCAACAGCAGCATCTGTCCAACCAGATGTTATTATCACAGCACAGAATTTCCAAAAACAATTTGAAACATTTTCAATTGATGAGGAAAAAACTGCGATTATTTATTTGAAGAATATCGTTTCTTCAAAAGAAATTGAAGAAAAATTACTACCTATATTGCGCGAAAAACAAGTGATTGAATAAAGGAGAAAAAACGATGCAAATTGTAAATTTTATTATTAACAATATTTTAACTCAAGCCTCTATCACAATCGCATTGATTGCGATGCTAGGTCTTGTACTGCAAAAGAAGTCTCTTGGACAGGTTATTTCTGGAACGTTAAAAACGTTGCTTGGTTTTCAAGTCTTGAGTGCTGGTTCAAGTGTTATTGTAGGAAGTTTGCTTTACTTTGGTGATATTTTTAAAGTTGCTTTCCATACACAAGGAATTGTTCCTTCGATTGAAGCTATTAATGGTCAAGCGATGAATGATCTTGGTTTAGGAAGTGACATTGCTTTAACCTTCTTAGCAATCTTTATTTTCAATATTTTATTTGCCCGTCTAACGAAGTGGAAATATATCTTCCTTACAGGTCAAGCTATTCTTTGGATGGCTACGATGACAACTGTCTTTGGTTATTTTGCTGGCTTACGTGGATTTGTACTGATTATTGTCGGTGGTATGGTTGGGGGCTTCTTTGCAATCGCTATGCCAGCTATTGCTCAACCAATTATTCGGAAAGTAACAGGATCAAATGATATTGCATTAGGGCATTTCTGTACAATTGGCTATTTGTTTGAAGCAGGAGTAGCAAAAATATTTGGAGAGCGTGGAGAAAATAAAAAATCTATCGAAGATATTCAGTTACCAAAAGCATTTGATTTCTTACAGGATACGTATTTGTCTGTAATGGTTGTAATGGTACCACTTTATCTTGTCACAGCTGCTATTGCTGGGCCAGGAATCGTTGATACAGGCAGTCAAAACCATATTATGTTTGCATTCTTACAATCTATTCAATTTGTAGTAGGTGTGTATATTCTTTTATCAGGTGTGCGTCTCTTGTTGGCTGAGATTGTACCAGCCTTCCGAGGAATTGCGATGAAACTTGTGCCAGATGCGATTCCTGCTCTTGATTGTCCAGTATTTTTCCCTTATTCACCAAACGCTGTTATTTTAGGATTTATTACGACTACAATTGGGACACTAATTGCAATGGTCACTCTTCCACTATTTGGTCTTGCGACCATTTTGCCAGGTATGCTGACTAATTTCTTTGCAGGTGGAACTGCGGGAGTCTTCGGAAACGCTGTAGGAGGCCGTAGAGGAGCGATTATTGGTGGTATCGCCCATGGATTCTTCATTACTCTTTTGCCAGCCCTTTTGGTAACTGCATTTGGTCAGCTTGGTTTTGTCAACGCAACTGCAACAGACGTTGACACGGTAGCAGCAGCTCTATTGTATGCATGGTTATTTAGTCCAGTATTAAAAATGCTGAATATTTAACTATCTATCTGAGGAGGTAAGTGGGAATGTTTTCATTTTTTAAGAAAAAAGAGCCTCAGAAAAAAGAGGAAGTTCCTCAAAATATCTTGAGTGATGAAGAAAAGACTTTGGTTCGTGAGAAAATTGTAGATTTCAATAAACAATTAGCAGGCGGGGACCTTGAGGTTGATCAAAGGGCACAGCTTTATGAGGAAATAGGTTTATTGCAAGCAAAGTTGGAAGAGGTCGAAGAGGCTATTCAGACTTTAGAAAGTAGCTTGGCATTAAAGTTAACGATGGGAGCTGGCTATAAACAATTGATGAATCTATATAATCAAAAAAGAGCGGAAGCAGCCCGTAATAAAGATAATGAGGCCATCGATTACTACATGAATAAAATGGACGACATGAGAAATATCGCGAAGAAATTAACATTAACAAGGTAGGATAATTTTATGTACAAGACTCTAAAAGAAGTAACAGAAATAGCCAGCAAACTAAATATGACAATTGGTGCCTTTAATATGCATAATTTAGAAATGCTTCCCGACATGATTCGAGGAGCAAAAGAAGTCGGAGCGCCCATTATCATTCAAACAAGCATTGACACTGCGAAATACATTGGCTACGAAGTAATTGTGGCTGTTGTAAGGACATTAGCAGAGACTCATATGGGAGATGTCGCGTTGCATCTGGATCATGCAAGAGATGTAGATGCAATCAAAGATGCAATTGCTGCCGGTTATTCAAGCATTATGTTTGATGGTTCTCATTTACCATTTAAGGAAAATATTGAAAAGACAAAATTAGTTGTTGATTATGCCCATGCTCGCGGTGTTTCTGTGGAAGGCGAACTTGGTACAATTGGTGGAACCGAGGAAGGAATTTCTGTTGCAGAAGATGATAAGGTTTATACTAGGCCAGAAGATGCAGTTTTCTTTGTGAAAGAGACAGGAGTAGATGCTTTAGCAGTGGCAATTGGTACAAATCATGGACAATTCAAGTCCAAAACAGAAGTGAATGTTCCTCTTCTTAAAGAAATTCACAAAGTAGTAGATGTTCCTCTTGTGATTCATGGTGGTACAGGTGTGAAAGAAGAAGATTATCCTGAACTAATCAATAATGGGATTCGAAAATTTAACGTTGGAACAGAATTACTTGTAAATTGGACACAGGAGGCGAAGCATTCTTTCGGAGAAACTGCAGTCAATAAATCTCTCCGATATAATGTTATTCCAGCTAATCAAAAAGTAAAAGATATCGTTAAACACAAAATGCATCTATTTTTGAATAGTCATCAGCCTATCATGATGGAGTAATGTATGGAGAAATATTTAATTCTTTTAGCTGGGCCACCAGCTACAGGAAAAAGCTATTTAAATAATTTGATATGCGAGGCACTTCCCCAAACTTACACGGTTTCACCAGATGAATTCAAGCAAGATATGGCTGATAGCGTTGGTTTTTCAACAGCGCAGGAAAAAAAGGAGCTGGAGCAGCAAGTTTGGGAACTCTACTATCAAGCGTTGGAAGTGTACATGAGGGTTGGCAAGCAATTTATTGTGACAGAATATCCATTTTCCTATAAACAAAAACCTTATTTTGAAGGGCTGTCCGAAAGATATAATTATCACGTCATCACCATTCGTCTAGTTTCTGAATTTGAAACACTTTGGCAAAGGAGGATTCAACGGGATTTGGATGCTAGTCGTCATTTAAGTTTTTTGATGAGCCATTATCGCTATGGCGACACATTGCAGGATAGAACTCAGGCAGATGAGTTAATCACTAAGCAAGGGTTTTGGGATATTATTGAGGCGCGACAGTACAATCATTTTTCACTAGGTAAACTATATGAGATAGATGTTACTGATTATAGTACAGTAGATTATGCGCCCCTATTGGAAGAATTGGTGGCCTTATCTAGGGAGGGACGATAATGGTTAATAGGAGAGAGTGGGACTCAATCGTGATTTCGTAGAAATCGATTTTGTCAATTTCGCTTTCTCATTTCTAGGCTCAAGTATTAACAGTCCACTGGACTGTCCTCGCTCTCTAGTTTCTAAGCACGGGTATTGACAGTCACTCCCCTGACTGTCAATATCCGCAAGGTTGACTAGCTTCCACAATTGAGAATTGTGGAAGGCTGGAAATAGAACGAGCGTAGCTCGCCCCTTGCAATTGAGAATTGTGGAAGGCTGGAAATAGAGCTAGCGAAGAACTGTTCGCTAGCCTTTTCTACTATAATGGTGATTTATCAACGTTTTACATTCGTCAAAAATTAAAATCTGACGTCGTTAACTCACCTTGCTTCAACAGTCCAGCGGACTGTTGAAGGTTGGAAATAAGATTATGAAATAATCCTCAGCGTAACCTCTAGTTCTACCTGTGATTTTGTTGTCTAGTCAGAATAGAATATGACAAACCAGACAATCCTCGCTTTCGGATTTCTAGGCTTAGGTATCAATATTGATATAAGTCAAACTATTCAAGCTATAAAAAAGAAAGGCTGGACACTTTTGTCTCAGCTTCTTTTTGTGATTGTTGAGAGTCGTTCTTTTTGTTATTATTTCATGAGAATTTCTATTTCTTTCAAATCCCTCCCTGAAAACATTTACAATCAGCTTATCGGTGCTTTTTCAGGAAATCTGTGATATACTTTTTTAGTTAAACTAAACAAAGTAGAGGCAGATATGACAAATTTAAGAAATGATATTCGTAATGTCGCGATCATCGCTCACGTTGACCATGGAAAAACCACCTTGGTCGATGAATTGCTAAAACAATCGCAAACGCTTGATGAGCGTACGCAATTGGATGAACGCGCAATGGATTCAAACGATATTGAAAAAGAACGTGGAATTACCATTCTTGCAAAAAATACAGCAGTTGCTTATAACGGCACTCGTATCAACATCATGGATACCCCAGGACACGCGGACTTCGGTGGAGAAGTAGAGCGGATCATGAAAATGGTTGACGGGGTTGTCCTTGTGGTCGATGCTTATGAAGGAACCATGCCACAAACGCGTTTTGTATTGAAAAAAGCCTTGGAGCAAAACCTGATACCAATCGTTGTGGTAAATAAGATTGACAAGCCATCAGCTCGTCCAGCAGAAGTCGTTGATGAAGTCTTGGAACTGTTTATTGAGTTGGGTGCAGACGATGACCAATTGGAATTCCCAGTTGTATACGCATCAGCAATCAATGGAACGTCTTCACTTTCAGACAATCCAGCAGACCAAGAAGAAACCATGGCACCAATTTTTGATACCATTATCGAACATATTCCAGCGCCAGTAGACAACTCAGATGAACCCTTGCAATTCCAAGTATCGCTCTTGGACTATAATGATTTTGTCGGCCGTATTGGTATCGGACGCGTCTTTCGTGGAGCAGTAAAAGTCGGAGACCAAGTAACTCTTTCGAAGCTAGACGGCACAACGAAAAACTTCCGCGTGACAAAACTTTTTGGTTTCTTCGGTCTTGAACGTAAGGAAATCCAAGAAGCAAAAGCTGGTGATTTAATTGCTGTTTCTGGTATGGAAGACATCTTCGTTGGTGAAACAGTAACACCAACTGATGCCATTGAACCATTGCCAGTGCTTCGTATCGATGAGCCAACCCTTCAGATGACCTTCCTTGTGAATAATTCACCATTTGCAGGTCGCGAAGGAAAATGGATCACCTCTCGTAAGGTAGAAGAGCGTCTCCTGGCTGAATTGCAGACAGACGTATCGCTCCGTGTTGATGCGACAGATTCACCAGATAAATGGACTGTATCTGGTCGTGGTGAATTGCACTTGTCTATCTTAATTGAAACCATGCGTCGTGAAGGTTATGAACTTCAAGTGTCACGTCCTGAGGTCATTATTAAAGAAGTTGACGGTGTGAAAATGGAACCGTTTGAGCGTGTGCAAATCGATACTCCTGAAGAATACCAAGGTTCTGTTATCCAAAGTTTATCTGAACGCAAGGGTGAGATGTTGGATATGCAGGCGACAGGAAATGGTCAAACTCGACTTGTATTCCTTGTACCAGCTCGTGGCTTGATTGGCTATTCAACTGAATTCCTTTCAATGACTCGTGGATACGGAATCATGAACCATACCTTTGATCAGTACCTTCCAGTCGTTCCAGGTGAAATCGGTGGTCGTCACCGCGGTGCTTTAGTGTCAATTGATGCAGGAAAAGCAACCACTTACTCTATCATGCGGATTGAAGAGCGTGGAACAATTTTCGTTAACCCAGGTACAGAAGTATATGAGGGAATGATTATTGGGGAAAATTCCCGTGAGAATGACTTGACAGTCAATATCACAACGGCTAAGGCTATGACAAACGTTCGTTCAGCAACCAAGGACCAAACAGCGGTGATTAAAACACCACGTATTTTAACCTTGGAAGAATCGCTTGAGTTCTTGAATGACGATGAATATATGGAAGTCACACCAGAATCAATTCGTTTACGCAAACAAATTTTAAATAAAGCAGAGCGTGACAAAGCCGCTAAGAAGAAAAAATTAGCAGCCGAAGAGGGCTAAGCCTATGTTTTATCTGATTGTTGCTATTATGTTGGTACTGTTCTATATTTTTGCAGCACCGAGCAATATCAAAGGGACCATGAATGTGGTGGGAGCAGTATTTCTCGTCGTAGGGCTTCTGATTGCCCTGCTACTAGGACTCTTGCAAATTTTGCAATCTCCGCCAGAAATGTGGCTGGTGATTGGTATGGTTGTCGTAGGACTGTGGGCCATGCGTGATATCTATTTCTTGGATAGGTCAGACAAACCAGCAGGGCCAAAGAAAAGACCCTATCGGTATCGGTAGACAAGGTGTATGAGGCTCTTTAAATGATCAAACAGCAGAGGCTAGGGGAATTTTCCCTAGCCTCCTTTACTTTCACTTGAAAAAGGAACGTATTCAAGGTAAAATAGATAGGCTAGGTATAGAAAGTATGGTATCAAGATGCATCAGATAAAAGAATTTGAAAATAAAAAAGTTTTAGTGCTAGGACTTGCCAAATCAGGTGAGGCAGCAGCGCGTTTGTTGGACAGATTAGGTGCAATTGTCACTGTCAATGACGGCAAACCATTTGAGGAAAATCCGACAGCTCAAGCCCTATTAGAAGCAGGTATTCGGGTGATTTGTGGTAGTCATCCCTTGGAGTTATTGGAAGAAGACTTCGCCCTTGTTGTGAAAAATCCAGGGATTCGTTATGACAATCCCATGGTAGCTCAAGCCCTTCAAAAAGGCATTCCAGTTTGGACAGAAGTGGAGTTGGCTTATCTTGTTTCAGAAGCCCCAATTATCGGCATTACAGGTTCAAACGGTAAAACAACAACAACAACCATGATTGCAGAAGTTCTTAATCACGGTCAACAGTCTGCCAAACTCTGTGGAAATATTGGTTTTCCAGCTTCATCTGTTGCCCAAGAAGCGACAGCAAATGATGTCTTGGTTATGGAATTATCCTCTTTCCAACTCATGGGAATAGAAGCATTTCGTCCCCATATCGCAGTTATCACGAATCTAATGCCGACCCATATTGACTATCATGGTTCGTTCGAAGAGTATGTGGCGGCCAAATGGCGGATTCAAGAGCAAATGACAGCAGACGATTTTGTTGTGCTCAATATGAATCAGGAAATTGCCAGTTCTCTTGCTAAACAAACTAAGGCACAGGTTATTCCCATTTCGACTCAAGAGGTTGTTGATGGTGCTTATCTGATAGACGGTCAGCTCTATTTTAAAGGTGAGCAGATTATGGCTGCTACAGAAATGGGTGTTCCAGGTAGTCATAATGTGGAAAATGCCCTTACGACCATCGCAGTTGCTAAACTCATGGGAATTGATAATCAAGCGATTAAAGAAGCCCTATCAGCCTTTGGCGGTGTGAAACACCGTTTGCAACATGCTGGCCAGCTTGAAGGAGTAACCTTCTATAATGACAGTAAATCAACCAATATTTTAGCGACCCAAAAAGCCTTGTCTGGTTTTGACAATAGCAAGGTCATTTTGATTGCGGGGGGTCTTGACCGTGGGAATGAATTTGATGAATTAGTACCAGATTTATTGGGCTTAAAGCACATGGTCATCTTAGGCGAATCAGCTCCTCGTGTGAAACGGGCAGCAGAACAAGCAGGTGTTCCGTATACAGATGCACAAGATGTAGCAGAAGCAACGCGCAAGGCCTATCAAATGGCTACAGCAGGAGATGTTGTCCTGCTTAGTCCTGCCAACGCGAGCTGGGATATGTATGCCAATTTTGAAGTCCGCGGAGATAGCTTCTTAGCTACTATCGAGGAATTGAAGGGGAAGAAATAAGATATGAAAAAAATAGTCTTTACAGGAGGTGGAACGGTCGGACATGTGACCTTGAATCTTCTGTTGATTCCACGATTTCTCAAGGACGGATGGGAAGTCCATTACATTGGCGACCGCAAGGGAATTGAGTATCAACAAATCATTCAATCAGGAATGGATATTCAGTTTCATGGAATTGCGACAGGAAAGTTGCGCAGGTATTTTTCCTGGCAAAATCTCTTAGATGTCTTTAAAGTCGTCTGGGGAATTGTGCAATCTATTGCCATTTTACTCTCTATTCGTCCCCAGGCCCTTTTTTCAAAGGGTGGTTTTGTGTCTGTTCCGCCAGTGATTGCAGCGCGTGTACTTGGCATTCCAGTTTTTATTCACGAGTCAGACTTATCAATGGGCTTGGCCAATAAAATTGCCTATAAATTCGCGACCACTATGTACAGTACCTTTGAACAAAGTGCTGATTTAGCAAAGGTCAAGCATGTAGGAGCTGTGACCAAAGTTGCACCTGCTACCAATGTGACCCCCATTCAACTACCAGAAATCCTTAGTCAATTTGATGAGCACCTCCCAACCCTGCTTTTCGTTGGCGGGTCAGGCGGTGCCAAGGTCTTTAATGACCTCATTAGCCAACACAAGGAAGCTTTGACAGAACGGTATAATATTATCAATTTGACAGGAGATAGCAGTCTCAATCAACTGGCACCAAGACTGTATCGAGTAGAATATGTGACAGATTTATATCAACCCCTGATGAATGAGGCAGATCTAGTGATTACTCGTGGCGGATCAAATACGATTTTTGAATTAGTTGCCATGCAAAAACTTCACCTAATTGTCCCACTAGGGCGTCAAGCAAGCCGTGGGGATCAGATCGAAAATGCTCGTTATTTTGAAGAAAAAGGCTATGCAAAACAGTTAGATGAAAGCCAATTAACAGTGGACAGCCTAGTGACGGTTGTTGAACAATTATTCCAAGAAAAAGACAGTTATATAAAGCGAATGGTTGATTCAAGCGAGATTCAAACCATTGACCATTTTTATCAGCTCTTACAAGCCGATATAGATAGAAAGGTATAAAATGACGGAAAAGGATTCTTTGGAAGAAGTCAAGGAAACTCCTCAAGAAGAGGTGGAAATCGAAGAAAAAGAGCAAGCACCTGATACCGAAAAAGAAAGTGATTTTCTGGTCCAATGGAAGGAACGGCATCAGGCTTATTTGGTGAGTCAAAAAGAGGGAGACGCTGAAGAGACAGCCTCGTCTACTTCAGATTCAGAGAAAACGGAATCTGATATCAGCAAATTGAAAAAAAAGGCACGAAAAGCTAGTTTTTCGCCTCACACTAAGAAAGAAAGTTCCGCTTCATCTGCACAGGATGTGGACACCCATACGAAAAAGGTTCGTGTTCCTATTCCGAGAGAGGCTGTTTTAAAAAGCCTCCTCATTCTATTGCTGGCTTTGGCAGGAATCCTCCTATCCAGTTATTTTATTAGCCCCTTGAGCAAGGAGAAAAGGATAGATGTAGTTGGCACCAAGCGCTTGACAGCAAAAGATATCCTGACCTATAGTCAGATTTCAGCTAGAGACTATGCCTTGACGACTCTTTTATCTAAGAAACAGATTGAGCAGAATATCAAAAATAGCAGTAATCTAGTCAAGTCAAATACGATTGCCTTTCAGTTCCCTAATCGTTTTACGATTGAGGTTGAAGAATACGAGGAAGTCGGTTACTTAAAAGAAAAAAATGCGTACAGACTGGTGTTAACTAGTGGTACTATTTCAGAAATAGCGATTGCTGAGGAAGAACTACCTGAAGAACATACCTTGATTAACTTGAAGGATCACGGCTTGGTAAAAGAACTTGCCCTGCAATTAGCAACTATTGATCAGGCTATTACAAGAAATATCCAATCAGTAGACCTAACACCGAGCAAATCGACTGCAGATTTGCTGACACTGACGATGTACGATGGGCATAAAGTCTTGATACCGCTATCTGAAATTAAACGAAAATTGCCCTACTATTCTAAAATAGCGGAGCAACTTTCTGTTCCAAGTATGATTGACATGGAAGTTGGTATTTTCAGTTATGCTATTTAGAAAAAATAAAAGAAAAAAGCTTTTCTAGTGACCATTTTCTAATATTGTATGGTATAATGAAGAGTGAATAATTATATTTAAAAAAACTTGAAATAAAAATTCTTTAAAGTTTGAGAAGTAAGAGAGGACTGATGGGATGGCTAGAAATGGCTTTTTTACGGGATTAGATATCGGTACAAGCTCCGTTAAAGTCTTGGTGGCTGAGTATGTTGAAGGCGAGATGAATGTGATTGGCGTGAGCAATGTCAAAAGCTCAGGCGTAAAAGATGGAATCATTGTAAATATTGATGTAGCGGCCAACGCAATCAAGACAGCGATTGCCCAAGCGGAGGAAAAAGCAGGTATTCGGATTGACAAGGTCAATGTTGCCCTGCCAGCAAATCAATTGCAGATGGAGCCTACTCAAGGGATGATTCCTGTTACAACAGATTCTCAAGAAATTACAGATGTAGATGTTCAAAATGTTGTAAAATCAGCTCTGACAAAAAGTATGACACCAGAACGTGAAGTGATTTCCTTTATACCAGAAGAATTTGTAGTGGACGGATTCCATGGGATTAAAGATCCTCGTGGTATGATGGGGATTCGTTTAGAGATGCGTGGAATGCTGTATACTGGACCACGTACGATTTTATATAATCTTCGCAAAACAGTAGAACGAGCAGGTGTTCAAGTTGAGAATGTTGTTATTTCATCGCTTGCCCTTACTCGATCAGTTTTAAACGAGGGCGAAAAAGAGTTTGGAGCAATTGTGATAGACCTTGGTGGCGGACAGACAACTTTTGCGGTGATGCGCGGTCAGGAATTGAAAGATGCCAAAGTCTACCAAGAAGGTGGTGATTACATCACCAAAGATATCTCTAAGGTATTGACAACTTCTCAAAGTATTGCGGAGAATCTAAAATTTAACTATGGCATTGCCTATCCACAAGAAGCAACTGAAAAAGAGAAATTTATGGTTGAGGTCATCGGAGAGTCTTCTCCAGTTGAGGTAACAGAACGCTACCTTTCTGAAGTGATTTCGGCACGCCTTCGTCAAATCTTTGCACGAGTTCGTCAAGAATTGGAGCGTACACGTGCCTTGGATTTACCAGGAGGAATTGTTTTAGTTGGTGGTGTAGCAGTTCTCCCAGGAATTACCGAACTTGCTCAGGAAGTATTTGGTGTCAATACGAAATTGTATGTACCAAATCAAATCGGTATTCGTAATCCAGCCTTTGCCCAAGTTATTAGTATTGTCGAATATGTCGGAAACTTGGATGAAGTAGAAATGATTGCACAAGCAGCTGTAAATGGAGAAGCCACTCTTCGTCAAAAACCGGTGGAAATCCCAATGGATTTACCAAGAGTCCGTCCAAGCGTTCAGCCAGTTCAGCGGGAAGTTGTGCCAGAAACAAGCAGTGAACCAGTGGAAGATAGAAGTTTTGTTCCTTACTCAGAAGAAGTGGAACAAGATGAGCCAAAGGCGAAAATTACGGATCGCATTCGTGGTTTGTTCGGAAGCATGTTTGAATAAGAAAAGAGAAAAGGGAATAAACTATGACATTTTCATTTGAAGCAGCAGCAGCTCATGGCGCTGTCATTAAAGTTATTGGTGTTGGTGGAGGTGGTGGTAACGCCATCAACCGTATGATTGAAGAAGGTGTTTCAGGGGTTGAATTTATCGCTGCAAACACAGATGTACAAGCGCTCAGCAGTTCAAAGGCAGAGACTGTTATTCAGTTGGGACCAAAATTGACTCGTGGACTCGGTGCTGGAGGTCAACCTGAAGTTGGCCGTAAAGCTGCTGAAGAAAGCGAAGAAGCCTTGACCAATGTATTGACAGGTGCCGACATGGTCTTCATCACCGCAGGTATGGGTGGTGGATCTGGTACAGGAGCTGCCCCAGTTATCGCTCGTATCGCAAAAGACTTGGGCGCCTTGACAGTTGCTGTTGTGACTCGTCCATTTGGTTTTGAAGGAAACAAACGCGGAACTTTTGCGGTTGAAGGAATAGAAGGTCTTCGTGAGCAGGTTGATACGCTATTGATTATCTCAAACAACAATCTTCTTGAAATTGTAGATAAGAAAACGCCACTTCTCGAAGCTCTTAGCGAAGCGGATAATGTCCTTCGTCAAGGGGTACAAGGGATTACAGATTTAATTACCAATCCTGGTTTGATTAACTTGGACTTTGCAGATGTGAAGACCGTTATGGAAAACAAAGGGAACGCCCTTATGGGAATCGGTATTGGTTCTGGAGAAGAGCGTGTCATTGAAGCAGCTCGCAAAGCGATTTATTCCCCACTTCTTGAAACAACCATTGATGGAGCTGACGATGTCATTGTCAATGTAACTGGTGGATATGATATGACCTTGACAGAGGCTGAAGAAGCGTCTGAAATTGTTCATCAAGCCGCTGGTCAGGGTGTCAATATCTGGCTTGGAACATCAATTGATGAAACAATGAAGGATGAAATCCGCGTGACAGTAGTTGCTACAGGTGTTCGGCAAGAGGGAGCTGAAAAAACAACTCGCTCCCGGGTAGATTATGCACCAGCAAGTCGTCCAAAAACAACTCATTATGATAATCCTACATCATCTTATACAGAGACACCAAAAGCTTCAGCCTTTGGTGAATGGGATTTGCGTCGAGAAAATATTCTTCGTCCAGCGGAACCAACGAACCATTCAACTGTTTCAGTCGAGAAATTTTCGATGGATGATGAAGAAGATGAGTTAGATACTCCACCATTCTTTAGAAATCGTTAAAATGACATTTCAACATAATAAAGATGCCATCTTTACTGCTGTTGAGTTGGCTAAGAAAAATGCGCATCGTTCTCAAGATTTAGTCAATATTATAGCTGTCACCAAATATGTTGACAGCTCTATTGCTAAAGAACTGGTAAAAACAGGTATTGAGCATATCGGTGAAAATCGGGTGGATAAATTCCTTGAGAAATACCATGCTTTAGCTGATGAAAAACTGACTTGGCACTTGATTGGAAGTTTGCAGAGAAGAAAAGTAAAAGACGTTATCAACTATGTTGATTATTTTCATGCGTTAGACTCTATTAAATTAGCACAGGAAATTCAAAAACGTGCGGAAAAGCCGATTAAATGTTTCCTTCAAGTGAATATATCAAAGGAAGCAAGCAAGCACGGTTTTCTAGTTGAAGAAATAGATGCAGTGCTAGAGGAGCTCCTTTTGCTGGACAAGGTGGAAGTAGTTGGTTTGATGACCATGGCACCCTTTGAAGCCAGTCAGACAGAGTTAGTGCAGATTTTTTCAGCGGCGCAAGCTCTGCAACAAGAGCTGGCCAATCGTCACCTACCTCATATGCCCTTTACAGAATTAAGCATGGGAATGAGTGGTGATTTTGAGGAAGCGATTCAGTGTGGAGCAACCTTTATCCGTATCGGAACAGCATTTTTTAAGTAAGGAAGAGAAACGTGGCTTTTAAAGATACATTTAAAAACATTATTAATTATTTTGAAGTAGATGATGCTTCAGAGCAAGAGGAATATGAAGTGTCAAGTGAAGCACCGAAGCTGAGGGTGGCACCGACCAGAGAGGTAGAAACTCCTTCGTCGCAGTTTAGTCGTTCTCATCAAGCCACTTCAAAAGAGAGTGTCTCGCAACCGACACCGCGTCGGCAAGAAGTCTCTTCAATAGGAGACAAACAAACTGAGAAGACAACGATTGATATTAAGTTTCCCAAGAAATATGAAGATGCACCGGAAATCGTCAATCTTCTGTTGGACAATGCCAGTATTTTGATTGATTTTCAGTATATGTCAGAAACGCAAGCTCGTCGCTGTCTCGATTACTTAGATGGTGCTCGTTCTGTTGTGGCAGGAAATTTGAAAAAAGTCTCTAATACTATGTGGTTGCTGACTCCTGTGAATGTCATGGTGAACATCGAGGAACTTCGTTCGTCGAATTTCAACCATGGTCAGGAAGCACAGTTTGATTTTGATATGAAACGGTAGGAGCCTATGGCGGTTGTGATTTTTATACTGCTGAAAGCACTTGAGATTTATTCCTATATATTATTTGGTTATGCCATTTTGAGTTGGGTACCGGACTTATACGATACCTTTATCGGGCGGACCTTATCTTGGCTTGCTCAGCCAGTATTGACTCCTTTTCGTAAGCTGAAGTTACATTTTTTTGGTCTTGATTGGACAATTGTGGTTGTGGCCATCTTATTGAATGTATTGGAACGCTTACTGATTGATTTGCTTCCCTTATTTTTATAAGGTGTGTGAAAAATGAAGCAGTTATTTCAACATTTTTCAAAAGACGAAAAAGAATTCGTTGAGCAGATGATTGATTTGTGCCAGCAAGTCGATACGACCTATTCGTATCGGTTGACACGTTTTTTAAATCCTAGACAGAATCAAATTGCAGCTTCTATCGCAGCACATTTTCAACTTGTTTATTTTTCTAGTCAGGAAGAGTTGGAAACAGAGTTTTCTCGTGGCATTATAGCACCAGACTATTATCAACTGGATGTAGCGCATTTCGAGTTAGCAGTAGTGGAAGTACTGTATCCAAGAAAGTATCATGAGGTGACACATTCACAGATTTTAGGGACTCTCCTACATCGTTTAGGGATTAAGCGAGAATATGTAGGAGATATTCTGGTAGGTGAAGACCAAACTTTTGTAGTGTTGGATAGGAAGTTTCTCCCGCTCTTACAGTCGGAGGTTGCTAAGATAGGACGCACCCCTGTTTCGTGGAAGGAGCGGGAATGGGAAGTCGTTAGCAAACTGAAAAAGCAAGAAGCTCAACAAAAGCAGATTTTAGTGTCTAGTTTGCGTTTGGATAAGTTGATTTCTGTTGCTTTTCAGCTATCACGGACAAGTGCAAGTAAGTTAATTGAAGCAAGACAGGTCAAACTAGATTATCAGCCGATTGCTCAAGCAGGGCACGAGGTTGACATTGGCCAATTGATTAGTGTTCGAGGGTACGGACGAGTCTGTATCAACGAATTAGTCGGCTATTCAAAACAAGGTAAATTGAAATTAGAGATAGAAGTCATTAGAAAGTAGGGAGACATGGTGCTTACATCATTAGAACTAAAAGATAAAACATTTGGTACAAAATTCAGAGGATATGACCCAGAAGAAGTAGACGAGTTTTTAGATATTGTGACAGATGACTACGAAGAGTTGGTGCGTAGAAATCATGAGCAAGAAATGGAAATTAGAACTCTAAAAGATCGACTTGCCTACTTTGATGAGTTAAAAGAGTCGCTCAGTCAATCGGTCATTTTGGCACAAGATACGGCTGAAAAAGTGAAGATTGCTGCGAACGATCAGGCTTCTAATATTGCCAAACAAGCAGAATACGATGCACAAGCCTTGGTCAATGAAGCTCGCAATAAGGCAAATGAAATTCTCCGATTGGCAACTGACAATGCGAAGAAGGTAGCTGTTGAGACAGAAGAATTAAAAAATAAAACACGTGTCTTCCATCAGCGTTTGAAGTCAACTGTTGAGAGTCAGCTGTCATTGATTGATTCACCAGAATGGGAAGAAATCCTTCGTCCGACAGCCTCTTATCTCCAAACAAGCGATGAGGCTTTTCGTGAAGTATTAGAAAATGCCTTGGGTGAAAAAGTGGAAGTCGTTGAAGAAGACCTTGATATGACACGCCAGCTTTCAGCCGAAGAAATGGCTGAGCTAGCCCAACAAGCAGAGGCGCTAGAACAAGCAGAAGCTTGGAATCAGCAAAATTCACTGGGCGTTTCAATTGATTTTAATAGTGAAGAGTAGTAGAAATACGGTAAGATAGAAATAGTTTTAGCGAGTAGGTGATGGTGGAAGACCTGCACTCCCTTTGTATCTTATTATCATTCTATAGGATTTTCCTTGAACAAAGTAGGGGAAAACGGCTTGCTCCCGTTAACGAGCAACAGAAGGGATGGGCATTTTGCCTATCTGAACTAAGGTGGTACCACGAGCTTTCGTCCTTTTTGGCGGGAGTTTTTTTATTGTCATACTCTAAAATATCAGTATCTACTTGCGCTTCACCAAATGACACCAATAGGGAGTGGAATAGCCCGTGGTGAGCGAATGAAGTGAGCTAAATAAGATGCTGTTGCAGTGAGTAATCCTCGTCAAAAATCAACATCTGACGTCGTTCACTCATCTTACTGAACTCTAGTTCTACCTTCAGTTTTTAGGACACAAGCTACGCTAGTTTTACCAATCGCCTTCCACAATTCTCAATTGTGGAACCTAGCAAGAGGTTGATTTTCATTGAGTGTTAGTAAGGAAGTTAAGCTAGAAGAGAAAGCGAGCAAGGTGAGTGAACGACATCAGAATAGGATATGTGGAGAGGGATCAAAAAGAATGTGTGTTGCAGATGATTAGATTAGCATTAGTAGATGAGACAACATTTGAAGCCGTTATTGAGCTATCGGTCAGCCCTAAAGATGAGCGCCGTCTGGCTTCCAATCTCTATTCGCTAGCTCAGGCTTGGCTCTATCGAGATAAGGATCCGGTTGAGCCCTTAGCGGTTCTTGCAGGAGATAAGGTGGTTGGGTTTCTCTTGTTATGCAAAGAGAAGCAGGAATACTTGATTTGGCGCTTGATGATTGACCAAACCTATCAGAATCTAGGCTATGGCAAAGAGGCTCTGAAATGGGTCATTCGACGAGCAAAGGCAGATCCGACTTGCCGTCATGTTTTGGTAAGCTATGTTGTCGGTAATCATCGTATGCGAAGCATATTAGAACGGTTGGGGTTTCATTCTGTAGGTCTATCTAAGAATGAAATAGTAATGAAATTAGACATCAAATAAAGGAGAACTTATGAAATTAAAAGATACTTTGAATCTTGGAAAAACAGCTTTTCCAATGCGTGCAGGCTTGCCAACTAAAGAACCAGTTTGGCAAAAAGAATGGGAAGAGGCAGAACTTTACCAAAAACGTCAAGCATTAAACGAAGGTAAACCGCACTTTGTCTTGCATGATGGGCCTCCTTATGCCAATGGAAATATCCACGTCGGACATGCCCTGAACAAGATTTCAAAAGACATCATTGTGCGCTCAAAATCCATGTCTGGTTTCTATGCACCCTACATTCCAGGTTGGGATACGCATGGTTTGCCAATCGAGCAAGTCTTGGCCAAGCAAGGAGTGAAACGCAAGGAAATGGACTTGGTTGACTACCTCAAGATGTGCCGTGACTACGCCCTCAGTCAAGTCGATAAGCAACGGGAGGATTTCAAACGCTTGGGTGTATCTGGAGATTGGGACAATCCTTATGTTACCTTGACACCCGATTATGAAGCAGCACAAATCCGTGTCTTTGGTGAAATGGCTAAGAAAGGCTACATCTATCGCGGAGCTAAGCCCGTCTATTGGTCATGGTCCTCTGAGTCAGCTCTAGCAGAAGCAGAAATCGAATACCATGACTTGGTATCTACTTCCCTCTACTATGCCAACCGTGTCAAAGACGGTAAAGGAATCTTGGATACAGATACCTATATCGTCGTTTGGACAACGACACCATTTACGATTACAGCTTCTCGTGGATTGACAGTCGGCCCTGATTTTGAATACGTAGTGGTGAAACCTGCAAATGACGACCGTAAATTCCTTGTGGCTGGGGAATTACTGCCTAGCTTAGCAGAGCGCTTTGGTTGGGAAAATCCACAAGTTGTTGCCAGCTATAAGGGGCAAGAATTAGACCGAATTGTGACGGAACACCCATGGGATGTGGAGCATGATGAGTTGGTCATGAATGGTGACCATGTTACCCTTGATTCAGGTACAGGGGTTGTCCATACGGCACCAGGATTTGGTGAGGATGACTACAATGTTGGGATTAAATATGGCTTGGAAGTGGCTGTGACTGTCAACGAGCGGGGGCTTATGACAGAAAATGCTGGTCCAGACTTTGAAGGTCAATTCTATGAAAAAGTTGTTCCAACTGTTATTGAAAAACTTGGCAATCTACTGCTTGCCCAAGAAGAAATCTCTCACTCCTACCCATTTGACTGGCGGACCAAAAAACCAATCATCTGGCGTGCTGTACCGCAGTGGTTTGCCTCTGTATCAAAATTCCGTCAGGAAATTCTTGATGAAATCGAAAAAGTAACCTTCCATTCAGAATGGGGCAAGGTTCGTCTGTACAATATGATTCGTGACCGTGGTGATTGGGTGATTTCTCGTCAACGTGCGTGGGGTGTGCCTCTTCCAATCTTCTATGCGGAAGACGGAACACCAATCATGACAGAAGAAACGATTGAACATGTCGCAGAGCTCTTTGCTGAGCACGGTTCGATTATCTGGTGGGAGCGTGAGGCCAAGGATCTCTTGCCAGCAGGCTTTACTCATCCAGCTTCTCCAAATGGTCAGTTTACCAAGGAAACAGACATTATGGATGTTTGGTTTGACTCTGGTTCATCATGGAATGGGGTCGTAAATACCCGCCCAGAATTGAGCTACCCAGCTGACTTGTATTTAGAAGGATCTGACCAATACCGTGGTTGGTTTAACTCCTCATTGATTACCTCAGTAGCTGCAAATGGTGTTGCACCTTACAAGCAAATCTTGTCACAAGGATTTGTCTTGGATGGAAAAGGGGAGAAAATGTCCAAATCTCTTGGGAATACCATCTTGCCAAGTGATGTCGAAAAACAATTCGGAGCAGAAATCCTGCGTCTCTGGGTAACGAGTGTTGATACTAGTAACGATGTGCGGATTTCAATGGATATTTTGAGCCAAGTTTCAGAAACCTATCGGAAGATTCGTAATACCCTTCGTTTCTTGATTGCCAATACGTCTGATTTTGTTCCAGCAGCAGATACTGTTTCGTATGACGAATTGCGTTCTGTGGATAAATACATGACCATTCGCTTTAATCAAATCGTGTCAAGCATTCGTGAAGCCTATGCGGATTTCAAATTCTTGGATATTTACAAGACAATTGTGAACTTTGTGACGGTTGATTTGTCAGCCTTCTACCTTGATTTCGCCAAAGATGTCGTCTATATCGAAGGAGCAAAATCATTGGAACGCCGTCAAATGCAAACTGTTTTCTATGATATGCTTGTGAAATTGACCAATCTCTTGACGCCAATCTTACCACATACGGCAGAAGAAATCTGGTCTTACCTGGAGCATGAAGCAGAAGACTTTGTCCAATTAGCTGAATTGCCAGAAGCACAAACCTTTGATCATCAAGCTGAAATTTTGGATACTTGGTCAGCCTTTATGGATTTCCGTGGCAAAGCGCAAAAAGCTTTGGAAGAAGCACGTGCTGAAAAAGTAATCGGTAAATCGCTCGAAGCACACTTGATGATCTATCCTGATGAGGCAACAAAAGCACTATTAGAGGCTATTAATAGTGATGTAGCGCAACTCCTCATCGTATCTCAAGTGACGATTGCAGAAGGAGCAGCACCAGCAGCTAGTGTAGCCTTTGAAGATGTAGCCTTTACAGTTGAACGGGCAGCAGGAGAAGTCTGTGAACGTTGCCGCCGCCTTGATACAAGTGTCGGTACACATGCAAATCCGCACCTTGCAACAGTCTGCGACCACTGTGCTACCATTCTTGAAGCCAACTTCCCAGAAGCTGTAGCAGAAGGATTTGAAGCGAAATAAAGAAAGGAATGAGAAGAAAGCCATTATTTCAAAAAAGCGACTTCTCTTACTTCCTCATTCTTTGTTTTCTAGTATCAACAATCATTTTTCTGTTGGCTACCGAGACCGAGATTAGCTAAGAAACCAGGTCAACAGAACAATAGAAAAATCCTCAGAACATTATTTCTGAGGATTTTGTTTATTTCACAATCGGAATAGACATCTCTACCAAGCGCTCAGTATGAATGGTTTGGATGGCTGCTTGGTTTATCATTGAAGCGTCAATTTTGCGCTTGAGGAAGAAGTCACGAATCTGATCGAGTTCGGACATTTGAATTGCACGGTATTTATTGCTAATTAAGAGTTCGTAGTGAAATGGAGCTTGGGTAAAAATCACGTCTGTATTTCCAGCAGAGTAGGTCTCTACCAGAAAGGCGTCTGTATTAGCTAATTGATTCTGCACAAGTTGTGCCTGACTGTTTGTTGTATTGATGATCTTCATGCGTGACCTCCAATCATTCTTTGCATTTATTATAGCACTCTTAGTGGGATTTGACTAGCCTTATTTGTCTTTTTGGGCTAATTTCCATTGCTCGATGCCCCATTTGTGGCTACCACGTTTGAGCTTTTCAATGGCAGTCTCAATATCAAACCAAGCGAGGTGGTTAAAGTCTTCTAGTGGCTGTCCAAGTTCTTGGTAGCTGGTCACTTCGTAGATGTAGGCAGGATTGTAATAGTAGGTATCTCGGTGGCGTGAGTAGAAGTACTCATCTGCCTGCCCATAATAGTCGCCAATCTCTGCTGTAAAGCCCAGCTCTTCCACCAATTCACGCGCAAGGGCAGTCAAGTGATTCTCCCCTGCTTCAATCTCGCCCCCCGGGAGGAACCAAGCGCCGTTAGGCGCTTGAACAAGAATAATCTTCTCTTTGGATTCATCAGGAATGACCGCATAGACGCCGTAGCGATTCTGGTAGGTTACTCCTGTTTCTTTTTTTCCGAATACTGCATGTGTCATGGTATATCCCCTACGATGATTTTCTATCATTATAGCATATTTTTAAGTCAAATGGGTTAGGATTTTGCCTTTATGGCAATATCCCCCTTGCTAGTAAGGACTGCTCGTAAATTCTTTTCTTCTGGATGTTCCAAGTAGAAGTCGGTCAGTGCATCTTCGATGTGTTCTTGAATGGTTCTACGAAGCGGACGGGCTCCCATTTTTGGATCGTAGCCCAAGTCCACCAATTTTTCCTTGACCTTGTCGGTCACATGGAGTGTGAGTCCAGTTGTTGCTAGGCGCTGATTAACATCAAGGAGCATGAGATCCACGATATGAAGGAGATTTTCCTTGCTAAGGGCATGGAATTCAATAATGCCGTCAAAGCGGTTCATAAATTCTGGGCTAAAGAAATTGCTCAATTGACCGAGAACAGACTGGGTACGACCTTCCATCGCAGCACCAAAGCCAACACTTGCTTCGACCTTACCTGTTCCGGCATTGGAGGTCATGATGATGATGGTATCCTTGAAGCTAACTGTGCGGCCTTGGCCATCTGTCAAGCGACCGTCGTCAAGGACTTGAAGGAACATGTGCATGACATCAGGGTGGGCTTTTTCAATCTCATCAAGAAGAATGAGCGAGTAAGGATTGCGACGGACTTTTTCGGTTAATTGTCCTGCTTCTTCGTAGCCGACATAGCCTGGAGGAGCCCCGACCAATTTTGCGACAGCGTGTTTTTCCATGTATTCGGACATGTCAAAGCGAATCATACTATCGGCAGAACCAAAGAGTTCGATGGCGAGTTGTTTGGATAGCTCGGTTTTTCCGACCCCTGTTGGTCCAACGAAAAGGAAACTTCCAATTGGACGGTTTGGTGCACCGAGTCCTACCCGATTGCGGCGAATAGCTTTGGCAATTTTATCAACGGCATCGTCTTGACCGATAACGTGTGCCTTGAGGTCATTTGCAAGATTGACTAATTGCGACTGTTCTTTTTCTTTCAAATCACCGACTGGAATATTGGTTTTTTGCTCAATGATGGCTTCGATTTCTTTTTCGGTAATGACAGGGATATCTTCCTCGCTGATTGTCGCTTTTTGCATCTCTTTGTATTTGGCAATCTGGTCGCGGAAGTAGGCGGCCTTTTCAAAATCCTCATCACGGGTGGCCTGGGCCTTGCGATTTTCAGCATCAATCAAGCGCTGATCAATTTCTTTTGGATCAACGAAATTCAGCGTCAAGTTCATCTTTGAACCTGCCTCATCGAGTAAGTCAATAGCTTTATCAGGCAAGAAGCGGTCTTGAATGTAGCGGTTGGACAAAATGGCAGCCGCTTCAATAGCTTCATCGGTGTATTTAACATGATGATAGTCTTGGTACTTGCTTTGGATCCCTTTTAGAATGGTAATGGTCTCGTCCACACTTGGCTCATCAACCTTAACAGGCTGCATACGACGTTCCAAAGCGGCATCTTTTTCGATAATGCGGTATTCGTTGAGCGTTGTTGCGCCGACTAGCTGCATTTCTCCACGAGCAAGGGCAGGTTTTAGGATATTTCCAGCATCCATGTTACCGTCACCGGCAGAACCAGCACCGACGATTTCATGGATTTCATCGATAAAGAGAATGATTTCCTTACGGTTGCGGATTTCTTCCATGAGCTTTTGCATGCGTTCTTCAAATTGCCCACGGATACCCGTTCCTTGAACGAGGCTAACCACATCGAGTCGAATGACTTCTCGTCCTTGGAGTTTTTGTGGGACATCTCCGTCAACGATTTTTTGAGCTAGACCTTCAACAACGGCTGTTTTTCCGACTCCAGGTTCTCCGATTAGGACAGGGTTATTCTTGGTCCTACGGTTAAGAATTTCAATGACACGCTTGATCTCTTCATCTCGACCGATAACGGGGTCAATATCCCCACGGCGAGCAATTTCAGTGACATTGATCCCAAATTCTTCTAGGAGGCCGTTTGGTTGTTTTGGCGGAGTTGATCCACCGCTGTTGCCACGATTGCCACCGCCTGCTTGGGTTGGCGGTGTTTGATTGCGGCTCTTTCCAGCTGGTGTGTGTCCAGGAATGCCTCCGATATTATTGAAGAATTCGCTAAAGGGATCCATATTATTTGGATTTGTTAAATCGCCTAAGCCTTTTAAAATGGCATTATTTGGATCAGTTTTCATGATTTGGTAACAGTTGTGGCAGAGATCCACTTGTTGTTGTTTTCCATTTAGATTTGTATAAAGATGAATGGTTGCATCATTAATATTACAGTTATGACAAAGCATGGGCAAACCTCTTTTCTGTGAGAAATTCTGCCTTTAGAGCTCTTGAAATTGATACAGGAAAATAGACTTTCTTGCCGTCAAAAAACAAATAGTCAATAAAGGTCAGATATACGTTAATTATATCAAGATTTGGCTAAATTGCAAGAATCTGCTACCTAAATGGGACGGAATTTGTAGGAAAATCAGAATAAAAATGGATGAAGCAAGACTTTTTAGCGAAAATATGGTAAAATACTCCTGTAATTAAGATACTTAGAAATAGGAGAAGTGATATGGAATCACATTTAGTAAGAATTATTAATCGTCTAGAAGCAATGGCGACGGACGGTGGCACGCTAAAACGGAATTTTGAGCGTGATGGTGTCGTGGTTGCAGAGGTTGCTTACAGCTTTGATGAAGAAAATGGTTCAGTCTTTACTCTTCGTGATGTGGTAGCGCGTGAAAGCTATACGTTTGATAGCATTGACTTGATTGCGATGGAAATTTACGAATTATTGTACTAATGTTAATCAGGAAAAGCACTACGGTGCTTTTTTTATCGAATTGAATATTTAAACAAAGGTGTTGAATTTTTATTCAAAAAGAGGTATAATAGGTGACAGATAGTTTGAAAAGAGGTAATTAAATGGATTTTTCATTTCTTCCCAAGTATTGGGCTTATTTTAACTATGGAGCGCTTGTCACACTCTTGATTGCAGCTTTGGTCGTATTCTTTGGGAGTATCATAGGAATTTTATTGGCCTTTGCTCAGCGGAGCAAATTTCGCCCCTTGGCTTGGTTGGCCAATCTCTATGTCTGGATTTTCCGTGGAACTCCTATGGTGGTACAAATCATGATTTCTTTTGCGGTGATGAACATAACGGCACCGACTTTTGAATTGGGAATTTTATCTGTTGATTTGTCACGCTTGTTGCCAGGGATTATTGTCATTTCTATGAATAGTGGTGCCTATGTGTCAGAGACGGTACGGGCTGGGATTAACGCCGTTCCAAAAGGGCAGTTAGAAGCAGCTTATTCATTAGGAATTCGTCCTTTTGAAGCCATGAAATCCGTCATTATGCCACAGGCTATTAAGAATATTTTACCAGCTTTGGGGAATGAATTTGTGACCATTTTAAAAGATAGCTCACTCTTATCTACCATCGGTGTGATGGAGCTGTGGAATGGTGCGACAACCGTTGCGGCAACGACCTATTTGACCCTGACACCGCTCTTGTTTGCGGCTGCTTATTATCTGGTCATGACGAGCGTTTTGACCTTAGCCATTCAAGCATTTGAGAAACAGTTAAACAAAGGAGGGCAAACTCATGCGTGAGCCAATTATTTCCATCAAAAATCTGCATAAATCATTTGGAAAACATGAAGTGCTAAAAGGGATTGATTTGGACATTGAGAAGGGACAGGTCGTTGTGATTATTGGGCCGTCTGGCAGTGGGAAATCAACTTTCTTGCGAACTATGAATCTGCTTGAAGTGCCAACCAAGGGGACGGTGACCTTTGAGGGGGTTGATATCACGGATAAGTCAAATGATATTTTTAAGATGAGAGAAAAAATGGGCATGGTCTTTCAGCAGTTCAATCTGTTTCCGAATATGTCGGTGTTAGACAATATTACTCTGTCACCGATAAAGACCAAGGGATTGGCAAAGAGTGAGGCTGAAAAAATTGCCTATGATTTGCTCGAAAAAGTTGGCTTGCCCGATAAGGCTCATGCCTACCCTCAGAGCTTATCAGGCGGTCAGCAGCAGCGGATTGCGATTGCCCGTGGTCTAGCGATGGATCCTGATGTCCTGTTATTTGACGAGCCAACGTCAGCCCTTGACCCTGAGATGGTCGGAGAGGTTTTAAGCGTGATGCAAGAGTTGGCAAAATCTGGGATGACCATGGTGATTGTCACCCATGAAATGGGCTTTGCCAGAGAAGTGGCAGACCGTGTTATCTTTATGGATGGCGGCATTGTCGTAGAAGACGGCACACCCCAGCAAATCTTTGAAGAAACCAAAGAATATCGGACAAAGAATTTCTTGTCTAAGGTGTTATAGTATTCCGATTTTTAAGCACGAAGTTTCAAGCTGGGCACTTGCTCAGCTTTTAGTGTCATACTCAATGAACATCAACATCTGACTAGGTTCCACAATTGAGAATTGTAGAAGGCGATCGTTAAAACTAGCGTAGCTTGTGTTCTAAAAAACGCCGGTAGAACTAGAGGGTAGCTGAGGCTGGTTTGTCCTGTTCCCATTTCCAACCTTCAACAGTCCGCTGGACTGTTAAAGCAAGGTGAGCTAACGATGTCAGATGTTGCATGTTGGCGAGTATCCATTCTGATAGAGAATACTTGATATAGATAGAAACTATAAGGCTATCTAGCCAAGAACTGCTAGAGCCTGCTTTCATTTTTTGATATAATAGGAAAAAAGAAAAGGAGATGAGAAATGGTAGTCATTGATGGGAAGGCACTTGCGGCGAAGTTACAGGGGCGTTTGGCAGAAAAAACAGCTTTTTTGAAGGAAAAAACAGGATTAGAACCAGGCTTGGTTGTGATTTTAGTGGGTGAAAATCCTGCCAGCCAAGTTTACGTGAGAAATAAGGAGCGTTCAGCCCTAGCGGCTGGTTTTCGCAGTGAAGTTGTGCGAGTTCCTGATACGATTACCCAAGCAGAGCTGCTGGGTCTGATTGAGCACTACAATCAAGACGATGCTTGGCATGGGATTTTGGTGCAGTTGCCCTTGCCAGCCCATATAGATGAAGAGGCAGTTTTACTTGCGATTGACCCTCAAAAAGATGTGGATGGTTTTCATCCGACCAATATGGGCAAGCTCTGGAGCGGCCATCCCGTCATGATTCCCTCAACGCCAGCAGGGATCATGGAGATGTTCCGCGAGTATGGGATTACGCTTGAAGGGAAGAAAGCGGTCGTGATTGGTCGGAGCAATATCGTTGGAAAACCCATGGCCCAACTCCTTTTAGATGCCCATGCGACAGTGACCATTGCCCATTCACGGACTGAAAACCTAGATCAACTAGCACGTGAAGCAGATATCTTAGTTGTAGCAATTGGCCGTGGGCATTTTGTGACCAAGGACTTTGTCAAAGAAGGGGCGGTGGTCATTGATGTCGGTATGAACCGTGATGAAAATGGCAAATTGATTGGCGATGTAGCCTATGATGAGGTCAAAGAGCTCGCCAGCTACATCACACCTGTGCCTGGTGGAGTTGGTCCCATGACCATTACCATGCTAATGGAGCAGACTTTCGATGCCTTTCAACGGAGCTTGAACAAATAAGGTGAAAATCCATGGTCAGAATTTTAGATGATAGCCTTCTTAGGCGAGTGATTCAGCCACGGCAGCCAAACAGTCACAAGGGAGACTACGGGCGAGTGCTGCTAATCGGTGGGACCTATCCCTATGGTGGGGCCATATTCATGGCGGCTCGTGCGGCAGTTTCCAGTGGTGCAGGTCTTGTGACAGTGGCGACAGAAAGAGCGCATCTGCCAGCACTTCATGCCTCTTTACCAGAAGCTATGGGAATGGATTTCCAAGATGAGGACTTGCTGTGCAGCCAAATCAAGAAAGCAGATGTTATTCTCATAGGCCCAGGCCTTGCCTTGGGAAATCGGGAACAGGCTTGTTTTGAGTTGCTTATGAAGAGGGTTAGCCCTGGGCAAATTCTCATCCTAGACGGAGGGGCTATTCAGTTTGTCAAGCAGCAAGGAATGACTGCTCTGCCGGCTGGCTGTATTGTAACGCCTCACCAGAAAGAATGGGAAGTATTGAGTGGCCTAGCGATTGGGAAGCAAAATGACCGTGCTAATCTTGGAGCTTTGGAAAGATTTCCATCAGATGTCATCTTGGTACAAAAGAGCCAAGAAACAACGGTTTATCAAAAGGGGCAAGAAGATGTTGCTCGCTTGTTGATTGGTGGACCGCACCAAGCAACAGGGGGTATGGGAGATACCTTGGCTGGAATGATTGCTGGTTTTGCGGGTCAATTTCCGCAGGTTTCGCTCCGTGAGCGAGTTGAGGCTGCGGTGTATCTTCATTCTGCCATTGCAGCGGAGCTCAGTAAGACTGCCTATGTCACCCTTCCAACGGCTATTAGTCAGGAAATTCCACGTTTGATGAAACGGTATGTTCATCGTCAATCTACAAAATGATACAAAAAGAAAACACTTCTATTTCTAGCAGCGTACTAGTTTCGATAGAAGTGTTTTTCGTAGTTTGCTTTATGGCTTGAGTTGACAGATTTATACTCCATGAACAGTAAAGGTAATGTTTTTTGCGACTTTCTTAAATACTTCGGATATAAACTGTCTACTGTTTATTATTGCTCATCTCATTAACTGAAAAGTATCTTATTTGACTCGCTCAACTTGCGCCATTTTATAGTAAAAGAATAAATAGCTATAAACAAAATAGTTATTTTTGAAGTTAAACGAGTATTAGAAAGACTAGAAGCACTGCAAAATCAGGCTCGCTAGAAAGAGGCAGGGCACAAAGGGAAGGGACTTGGGTTGAAATAGTTTGAAAATCAATAGTCCAAAGACACTTGCTAACTGGACAATCCAGAGAATTTCGGTGAAGGAAAAGAGGAGAGAAAGGCTAGCTAGGTAGAAAAAATCGCCTGAACCGATATTGAGATTGTATTTTTCAGCAAGTAGGGCAAGGGCGATTAAGCCACAAAAGACCCAATTCAGACTCGATAACAAGAGGGCTAGGAAAGTAAAGAATAGCCAAATCATGAGTGGATATTCTTGGTGTTTAATATCATAAATAGTCAGTACGAGTCCAGCAAACAGCAGTGCGCATTGTAGAACGGAGATAACATCAAAAGCTAAGAGGAGAATGAGTCCAGCCGAAATAGTCTCTAAGCCTAGATACCAGTAAGGGATTTTTGTCTGGCAATAACGACATTTAGAGCGCATGACAAGTTGCGAGAGAATTGGAATCATATCCCACCATTTTAATGGCTGTTTGCAATGATTGCAGTGACTAGCTGGAAAGAGGATTGACTCGTCAGGAAAACGGTCAATAACGACACCGAGAAATGAGCCAAGAGAAGCTCCTAAAAAAAATAATAAAATAATCTTCATACCTATTTATTCGCAACTGCTTGAAAAAAGTAAACAGAAAGATCAATTTTTCTATTTTTTTGCTACTCCCATTCTTGAAATGTGGTAGAATAAGAGAATGAAATCTTACAATGCTTTGAATGATTATTATCGGACTTTGTTTGGCGAAAAGACCTTTAAAGTGCCGATTGATGCGGGATTTGACTGTCCGAATCGTGACGGAACAGTGGCAAAAGGCGGTTGTACATTTTGTACGGTATCGGGATCGGGAGACGCGATTGTGGCACCTGATGCGCCTATCCGTGAACAATTTTATAAGGAAATTGATTTTATGCACCGCAAATGGCCAGATGTTCGGAAATATTTGGTCTATTTTCAAAATTTTACCAATACGCATGAAAAGGTTGAGATTATTCGGGAGCGGTACGAGCAAGCCATCAATGAGCCAGGAGTAGTGGGCATCAATATTGGAACGCGACCAGACTGTCTACCAGATGAAACGATTGCCTATCTGGCAGAATTGTCAGAGAAAATGCATGTGACAGTGGAGTTGGGGCTTCAGACAACCTTTGAAAAAACATCTGATTTGATTAACCGGGCTCACTCGTATGAACTCTATGTTGAAACTGTGAAACGATTGCGTAAATTTCCTAAGATTGAAATTGTCTCTCATTTGATTAATGGTTTACCCGGCGAGACACACGAGATGATGCTTGAAAATGTTCGCCGTTGCGTAACGGATAATGATATTCAAGGGATTAAATTACACTTGCTTCATTTGATGACCAATACCCGTATGCAGCGAGATTATCATGAGGGGCGGCTGCAATTATTGAGTCAAGAAGGATATGTGAACATTATTTGTGACCAGTTGGAAATTATCCCCAAACATATCGTCATTCATCGGATTACAGGAGATGCACCACGCGATATGCTGATTGGACCAATGTGGAGTCTCAATAAGTGGGAAGTGCTGAATGCCATTGAAACCGAGATGCGTCGCCGTGGGAGTGTCCAAGGCTGTAAAGCAAAGGAGCAGAAATTTATATGTTAAGACCATTAGAAATGGCCCATCAGTTTTTAGCAGAAGTCATTACCAAGGAAGATATCGTGGTGGATGCGACCATGGGCAATGGGCATGACACTCTTTTTTTAGCTGAGAGAGCCAAAAAAGTGTTTGCATTTGATATCCAAGAACAGGCGATTGAGCAGACTCGTGTGCGTCTGGAAAAGGCTGGTCTGACCAATGCTGAGCTGATTTTAGCAGGTCATGAACAACTGGATGTCTATGTAGAAGAGGTAAAAGCAGGGATTTTTAATCTGGGTTATCTGCCAAGTGCAGACAAATCGATTATCACACAGCCCAATACGACTATTCTCGCACTTGAAAAATTATGTCAACGCTTGGTATTAGGAGGTCGAATTGCGATGATGGTCTATTATGGACATGAGGGAGGTGTTTGTGAGCGAGATGCAGTGCTTGATTTTGTGTCTCAGCTACCACAACGAGAATTTACCGTGACGATTTATCAAACCCTCAACCAGATCAATCACCCACCTTTCTTACTCATGCTTGAAAAATTAAAGGAATACAATCATGGATAAAAAATATTTACAGGAAAAATTAGACACACTGCGAAGTAAGTATCTAGAATCAGATGCTGGTGAGCAGCTTGCAAAAAAATTTGATGATGCACATTTAAGCAAAAAAATGGTCAAAATTAAACAGAAATTGGTCAGTCTTGAAATGGAACGGTGCCAAAAACAAATCGAGCACCGAGATGTTTCCAAAATTGATGAAAAAATCTCTGAACAAAAACTCTTATTTGAACAATGTTGTAAGGAACAATAAGGAGGGTAGTGGATGACAATACTCCTTTATTTAATTGTATTTTTGCTGGTTTTGATTGCGTCAAATGCAGCTAATAAATTGTTTCCACGTTTGCCGTTACCATTGTTACAGATTGTTGCCGGAGTCTTGTTAGGTCTGTGTATACCACAAGGAAAGTTTCATCTTGACACGGAATTCTTTCTCGCTTTGGTCATCGGGCCGCTTCTTTTTCGTGAAGCAGAAGAAAGTGATGTCACAAGCATTTTGAAGCACTGGAAAATTGTGCTGTATCTCATTTTCCCAGTCATTTTCATTTCAACTCTTAGCCTAGGTTATATGGCGAATTTTCTTTGGGCTAGTCTTCCGTTAGCCGCTTGTTTGGCGGCAGGAGCAGCCCTTGGTCCTACAGATTTAGTAGCCTTTTCTTCTCTATCGGATCGTTTTACATTTCCAAAGCGTGTCGAGAGCATCTTAAAGGGAGAAGGCTTGCTGAATGATGCGAGTGGATTGGTTGCTTTTCAAGTGGCGGTTGCAGCCTGGGTTACAGGTGAATTTTCACTAGAAAAAGCTAGTGTATCTCTCCTCATTTCCATTGTAGGTGGTTTTGCGATTGGAGCGATAACGGCCTTTTTCAATTATCGATTGCATCGTCTATTGCTACATGCTCGAGCGTCTGATATTGCGAGTCAATTATTACTGGAATTAAGTCTACCCTTACTCACTTTTTTTCTAGCTGAAGAAGTTCATGTTTCAGGGATTATTGCGGTCGTTGTTGCAGGGATTTTTAAGGCTAGTCGGTTTAAAAATATTACCTTATTGGAAGCCCAGGTTGATACAGTAACCGATACGGTTTGGGGAACTGTTACCTTTATGTTAAATGGTTCGGTCTTTATCATTTTAGGAATCGAATTGCAGATGATTTTAGAGCCGATTTTGAGCAGTCCGATTTATGATAATCTCTTTTTAATGATGACTATTTTTGTTCTCACCTTCTTGTTGTTTAGCATCCGTTTTCTCATGATTTATGGTTTTTATGCCTATCGGATGAAGCGCGCAAAGAAAAAGATGACCTATGCCTTGAAAGATAGTCTATTGCTGACATTTTCAGGAGTTAAGGGAACGGTTTCCATTGCAACGATTTTGTTAATTCCAGCAAGCTTAGAACGAGAATATCCTCTCTTACTCTTTCTTGTTGCAGGCGTTACCTTACTCAGTTTCTTAACGGGCTTGGTCGTATTGCCACGTCTATCTGAAAATAAGGAAGAAACGCTGGAATATCTGATGCACATCGCAATTTTAAATGACGTAGTGACGGAATTAGAAGCGGATTTGGCACATACCAAGATTAAAGGACCACTCTATGCAGCGATTGATAATTATCATGGTCGTATCGAAAACCTGATTTTAGAGCGGGAAGATAAGACTGTTCGAAAGGATCTGGCAAGTCTTCAACTCTTGATTCTGAGTATTGAAAATGATGGTCTTGAGCAGGCCTATGAAGAAGGAAAGATTGATGATCGGTCCTATCACCTTTATCAGCGTTATCTTTTAGGAATGGAACAGCGAATTAACCGAAATTTTGCTTCTCGTTTTACCTATTTTTGGATTGTTTTTTGGCGTGTTTCTCGTCTTATTCTCCATGAAATTGTGACATTGGGTGCTAGATTGCGTTCTTGGCGGAAAAAGGAAAAACGCCATTTGACCAAGGAAGAAATCGAGAGTATTGCAGAGCTCTATCTTGCCAATACGGAGGTGATTGTTGAGAGTTTGGAGCATTTGAAGGGGATTTATAAAAATTCGCTGATTAATTTCTTACAGGATTCTCGCTTGCGTGAAACAGCGATTATTGGTAGTGGAGCCTTTATTGAACGGGTTATTACTCGGATGAAACCGACCAATATTGTTGAAATGCTACGTGGCTATTACCTGGAGCGTAAAATCATCTTTGAATACGAAGATCAGGGACTGATTTCGCCTAGTTACGCTAAGCGTTTGCGACAGAATGTCAATAATTTAGAAAACTATTCCCTCAAGGAAACCGTGAATACCTTGCCGTATGATATGGTGAATTACGCTAGGAAGGGATAAGAAAAGACTGGGCACCAGCCATAGTGGCTGTTTTGCTCAGTTTTTTTCTTGCCAAAATTGTTTTTATATAGTAATATATAAGGTGTATTTGTTTTATATAAAAACAAAAGGGAGTTGGTTATGAAAAGTAAAAAGGGTGGGTATTTGACCCTCAAGATTCGTCTTTTAAACGGTAGGCTCTTTAATCGTTATCTATCCATGGATGAGCGAGCTTTGTATAACGCAGAGCAGGGAAAAATTTTATCAGCCCTTTGGGATAGATCGCCTCAAACAGCGACAGATTTGTCACAAGTGACAGGGTTAGCCAATAGTAGTTTGTCTCTGATGTTGAAACGTCTGGAAGAAAAAGGTCTTCTTGTTAGTCAGGTTTCGACAGAGGACAAGCGTAAGAGAATGGTAGATTTAACTCCGCTTGGTGCTAGTCAGAAGTCTGTTGGGGAAGCGATCAGTCAACAGCTGAGCGATGTTTTTTACCGTGGATTTTCAGAAAAAGAAATCGAGGCAGTAGAAGGATACTTAGAACGAATTTTGAAGAATTTAGAAGCACAAGCAAATCAGGTATTCAAACGATAAGGAGAGAGCGATGCAAACAAAAGATTTATTGATTCAAACATTGGAACGTGCCGAGGAGCGCTTTTTAGAAACATTGGATATGATGAGCATTGAGGAAGCTAATACGATGCCAAATCCCTTGCTAAAATCTGTAACTTGGCTCATCTGGCATACGGCAAGAACTGTGGATTTTCAGATTGCAGATTTGGCGAAGGTAACTCCCTTATATCAATGTAATGACTGGGAGAAGCGATTCGGTTTCGATTTACCGAGCGATACGCAGGACTGGATTCATACGGTGGAAGAAGCGCAAAAAGTACAGGTAGCAGATAAACTGTTTCTCATAGAGTATTTGCAAGAAGCAATCGCTTTTGGCAAGCACTATATCGAGGAATTAGAGGAGCAGTCTCTAGATGATGTTATTGACGAGTCTTGGGAGCCTGTGGTGACACGTGGTGTGCGTTTGGTATCAACTGTTGACGATGCAGTAATGCACTCAGGACAAGCAGTTTATACAAGACGTTTGGTGATTGGGCGATAGGAGCAGTAAATGGGACAAGCCAGTTTATTTGAAGAGGAGATGAATCAGAGTGCCCCACTAGCAAGCCGAGTCCGTCCTAAGACTTTAGACGAATTTGTTGGTCAAGGGCACTTAGTTGGGGAGGGGAAATTTCTACGAGAGATGATTGATAAAGACCAAATTTCTTCCATGATTTTCTGGGGACCACCGGGTGTTGGAAAGACGACGTTGGCTGAAATCATTGCAAAGACAACACGCTCTCGTTTTGTTACCTTTAGTGCTGTCATGAATGGAATTAAGGAAATTCGAGTTATCATGAATGAAGCTGAAGAATATCGCCAGCTTGGTGAGAGGACTATTGTATTTATTGATGAAATTCATCGATTTAATAAGGCCCAGCAAGATGCCTTTTTACCTTATGTAGAAAAAGGTAGTATTATTTTAATTGGAGCGACGACAGAAAATCCTTCTTTTGAAGTGAATTCTGCCTTACTATCAAGGACACGTGTCTTTGTTTTGAAGCAATTGACAGCTGAAGAGTTGCAGATGCTTTTAAAACGGATGCTTCGCTCTCCACTTGCTTTTCCCGATTGGGACATTGAGGTCTCAGACAGTATTCTCAAGCAAATTGCGATTTATTCAAATGGTGATGCACGTACAGCTCTCAATACATTAGAAATGTTGGTCATCAACAGTGAAACAAGGGATCAAAAAGTTCGGGTGACAGAAGACCTAGTGGAAACTTTGCTGGATAAAAAGACAGCCTATTATGATAAAGACGGTGAGGAGCATTACAATATCATTTCCGCACTCCACAAATCCATGAGGAATAGTGATGTGGACTCGGCTATTTATTGGTTAGGTCGGATGATTGATGGAGGCGAGGATCCTGTCTATATTGCTCGGCGTCTGCTTCGATTTGCGAGTGAAGATGTGGGTCTAGCTGATAATGGTGCTCTTAATTTAGCAGTTAACGTTTTTCAGGCTTGTCGCTACATTGGTTTACCAGAGTGTGATGTGCACTTGACGCAATGTGTCATCTATCTCTCTCTGGCCCCTAAGTCTAATGCGACTTACAAAGCACGCACAGCTGTACAAAAAGATATTAAAAAAACGATTGACGAGCCTGTTCCACTCCATTTGCGCAATGCAACGACCAAACTCATGAAAGAAGTCGGCTATGGGAAGGGGTATCAATTGGCTCATTTCTATGATGAAAAATTGACGACTATGCCAACCAGACCTGCAAGTATTAGTAATCATGTCTATTATCAACCGACTGAAGAAGGACACGAGGCTCGAATGAAACAACGATTGGACTATATCACAGAATGGAAAAGAAGGAACGATACAGGTTTTCACTAGGAAGGAGCAGAAATAGAGAATGCCTGGACTCCCTATTATGGCTGCACAGACTTTTGAAGTGTCCTGTACCCTCTCCATATTTTTTATAGGAACAGAAAAACAGTCGAATGCTTCAAAAGGAGACATCCTTCTCTGCTTCCTATGTTCAGATATCAACAGTCCGATGGACTGTTGAAGCAAAGTGAGTTAACGACGTCAGATGTTGATTTTTGATGAGTACAATCTCCACAGTCAACAATCAAGCACTAGAAAAGGAAGAAATCAAAAAAAAACAGACGGATTTGTGCTGCTCCGTTATTTAGGAGAAATCCAAATCTGTCTGTTTGCATATGCTTATATTAGTGGTTTGATAAAGAGTCGGTCTTCACCAAGTGAAATCAGCTCCACCTGCTGGTCATAAAATTGACTCAGAATATCAGGGATTAGAATGTCTTCTTTTGGACCTTTCGCAAGAATTTTGCCTTCTTTGAGTAGGAGGACATGCGTAAAGGATTGGGTAATTTCTTCGGCATGATGGGTCACATAGATAATCGCTGGCGCTTCAGGAAGTTGACAAATTTGTTCGATATGCTTGAGTAGGCGTTCACGGGCGAGTAAATCAAGACCAACCGTTGCTTCATCTAAAATCAACAGCTGAGGTTTTTCCATGAGACTACGGGCAATGAGCAGTAGTTGGCGCTCTCCTTGAGATAAGCTAGCATAAGTGCGACCAATCAGATGAGCAGCATCAATCCTGTCTAGCATATCCTTTGCTTCCTGCAATTCCTTTTCACCATATTTACGATAGAGAATAGACGATTTATATTTTCCAGTGAGGACAATTTGCTCTGCGTACAGATCAGTCGGAAAGCGTTCGGCTAAAAAGGATCCGACAATCCCAATCTTGGTCCGTAAACTTGGAATGTCACCCTTTCCAAATTCAATATCAAGAACGCTCAATTCACCAGAACTCTTCCAAAATTCAGCTGTTAAAATACGCAATAAGGTCGATTTACCAGCTCCGTTTAAACCCAGAACAGCCCATTGCTCTCCTTTAGCATATTCCCATGAAAGGTTGTCTAAAATAGTTTTTCCCTGTCTACGATAGGAAAGATTGCGCATTGAAAGAATCATAAACTACCTCGTTTTCAACTCATTTCCACTATTATATCATAGAAATGTGCCACAAGGATCGGCGAAAGGAATCTTATTGATGTTTAGCGATGAATGTGCGTATGCTTTTATCAAACAAGAGACCAAAGGAGGTTGGTTTTTCTAAATCCTCTGTTGAGGCATTGGCTATTCCAATCATATCGCCATTTTTATTGAATAAGGGGGAACCTGATGACCCACTAGCGATAGGAGCAGTATAGGTGAGGAAGTTTCCGTCAATTTCTTTAATCATTCCCTGACTATCCCATAAGGTGCCAGGCTCTTTATCACCTGGATAGCCGACTGCTCGGATAAAATCAGAGACCTTTGTTTTGTCCGTTGTGTCAAGACTAGCCATTTTTTGAATGGTAAGGTGGCTCAGTTCTTTGTTGGAAGTGATGGGTTTTTGGAGTTTGACAATGCCAACATCCATACTTTCATCTTCTGGGGCAATGAACTCTTTGATAGGGAGGTCCACCTGTTTACCCTGTTGATCAACAGTTCGAACGACAGCTGCGTCTGCTTTTGCAAGACCAGTGACAACATGACGATTGGTCAGCAATGTATCTGGGGAGATAAAGACCCCTGTACCGTGCCCTTTTGCATTTTCTATTGATTGGATTAAGGCAATGCCGTTGTAAGTGCTAGTGGCAATATCTTGGATTTGGGTCCGACTGCTGATGGTTTCCTTGTTGCTGGAAGTTGTGGTTTGAGGTGCAGGCTTTGTCTGCTTAGCTGAGCAAGCAGTCAGGAAAAGTCCGCTGGTTGATACGAGTAGGCCCACAAGTGCCAATTGACAAAATCGGTTTGGTTTCATGAATGTTCTCCTTTATAGGTTTCATTTACTATCATCTTATCAGATTCATCTCACTATCCTCTATGCCTCTTGCAATTTTCATCTATTTTTTGATTTGGAAGCAAAATAGCAAAACCGATTGCTGGTAACAGTTCGGGAAATGTGCCTTCAAGTGGAGCAATTGCCACTATTTTAGCGACTTTAGTAGAATCTAAGTGACAAGAATGTAAAAAAAGTGGTATAATAATACTATTATATTTTTTATAGGAGATACACACATCATGGAAGACCCTGGTAGTCAGACCATTCATTTACAAATTTTATTATTGCTTTTATTAACCTTACTCAATGCCTTTTTCTCAGCTTCTGAGATGGCTCTTGTTTCTCTCAACCGTTCCCGTGTAGAACAAAAAGCGGCTGAGGGAGAAAAGAAATTTATTCGTTTATTACATGTACTAGAAAATCCCAATCATTTTTTATCGACGATTCAAGTCGGAATTACCTTCATCAGTATCCTGTCAGGGGCGAGCCTAGCAGGTGACTTAGGGACGGTATTTGCTGGCTGGTTAGGAAATTCTGCGACAGCACAGACTGCTGGCTATTGGCTTGCACTTGCCTTGTTGACCTTTATTTCAATCGTCTTAGGAGAATTATATCCTAAGCGAATTGCCATGAATATGAAGGAAAATTTAGCGGTCATTTCAGCGCCAATTATTCTCTTTTTAGGGAAGCTTGTTAGTCCCTTTGTGTGGCTTTTGTCAGCAGCGACCAACCTCATCAGTCGCATAACACCGATGGAGTTTGACGATGCTGATGAGAAGATGACCCGTGATGAAATCGAGTACATTTTAACCACACAGAGTGAGGAAACTTTAGATGCAGATGAAATTGAAATGTTGCAGGGGATTTTTTCACTGGATGAAATGATGGCACGTGAAGTCATGGTACCGCGTACGGATGCCTTCATGGTCGATATTGAAGACGATACAGCAACGATTATGGCGGAAATTTTGAAGCAGAATTTCTCGCGGATTCCAGTTTATGACGGAGATAAGGATAATGTTGTTGGGTTGATTCATACCAAGCGTATCTTGGCGGAAGGCTTTTCCACTGGTTTTGAAAATTTAAATATCCGACGGATTTTACAAGAACCACTCTTTGTACCAGAGACGATCTTTGTGGATGACTTATTAAAGGCTTTGCGCAATACTCAAAATCAAATGGCTATTCTACTTGATGAGTACGGTGGTGTGGCAGGAATTGTGACTTTAGAAGATCTGCTTGAGGAAATCGTGGGAGAAATTGACGATGAAACGGATAAGACAGAGATTTTTGTTCGAGAAATTGGAGAACACACCTATATTGTTCAAGGAAATATGACCTTAAATGACTTCAATGAACATTTTGGGACAGAGTTGGAAAGCGATGATGTAGATACGATTGCAGGCTTCTATCTGACAGGTTTAGGGACAATTCCAAGTCAAGAAGAAAAAGAAGCCTATGAGGTCGATAATCACGGCTATCACTTGGTTATGATCAATGATAAGGTCAAAAATGGTCGTGTGACCAAGTTGAAAATGATACTGACACCTCTTGAAGCTGAAGAGGATATGAAAGATAGAAAAGAAAAGAAAGACTGAGCGATGGCTTAGTCTTTTGTTATATCAACCATAGTTAGTCCCTTTGAATCTATTAGCTCATTAACGCATCTTACCTAACTCCAGTCATGCTCTAAATAAAGAATCATGTTGGTAAAAAATAAACGTTTCTGATTGTTGTGTCAGTATAAGAAACATCCCTAAATCTGAATGTGCTTTTAAGAAAGTAGGAAGGAATAGTGAGAAGTGTGTCTTCAGCAGGAATATTTTCCTATTCAAAGTCATTCATACAAACGCTTTCCTAATTTTATGGTATAATAAAGCTAGTAAGAAGTGAGGAAGAGAAAATGGAAGCAATCGATTACAAAAATGTAACAGGTCTAGTGCATTCAACGGAGAGTTTTGGAGCGGTAGATGGTCCGGGCATTCGCTTTGTGGTATTCATGCAGGGCTGCCACATGCGTTGTCAGTATTGCCATAATCCTGATACTTGGGACTTGGTCAATCCAGCAGCTACTGAGCGAACAGCAGGAGATGTGCTTAATGAAGCCATTCGCTACAAGGGATTTTGGGGGAAAGAAGGTGGCATTACCGTATCAGGTGGTGAAGCGACCATTCAGATTGACTTTTTGATTGCTTTGTTTACCTTGGCAAAAGAAAAGGGGATTCATACAACCTTAGATACCTGTGCTCTTACTTTCCGCAATACGCCAAAATATCTGGAAAAATATGCCAAACTCATGGAAGTAACAGACTTAGTCTTGCTGGATATTAAGGAAATGAACCCAGACCAACACCGCTTTGTCACAGGTCATAGCAATAAAACCATTTTAGAATGTGCTCGCTATCTCTCTGACATTGGTAAACCAGTCTGGATTCGCCATGTCTTGGTGCCAAACTTAACAGACCGTGATGAAGATTTGATTGAACTGGGGAAATTTGTTAAGACCTTAGACAATGTCGAGCGTTTCGAAGTTCTTCCCTACCATAATCTAGGCGAATTTAAATGGCGGGAATTGGGACGTCCCTATCCGCTAGAAGGAACCAAGCCACCAACTAGAGCCCGCGTTGAAAATGCCAAAGAGCTCATGGATACGGAAAGCTATCAGGATTATCTAAACCGTGTGCGAGGGAACTAAGAATCTGTATTCTCCATCTAAGGCTAGTTATTAAGCCATTCATCATTTGTTTTTTTCAAAAAACTGCCTTGATTAGCGAAAAAGGCTCTCTTCTATAAAAGCATTTCACTTGTACAGACAGGTTTTGAGAATGTTTCGTCAGATAAGGAATTCCTCCAACCATTTAATTGGGAGGATTTTCTTATTTTAGGGAGGGCGATTACTGCAAAAATATTGCTAGAACTACTTGAATTTTATTCCAAAAGTGTTACAATGAAAACATGAAAACGTTTTAAAAAATAAAAGGAGGGGCTGTCACGTTCTATTCTGTTGATGTTTGCATGTTTTAATTTTAGGAAAAGAGCTAATCATGAAAAAATATTTAAAATTTGTTCTCACAATAGGAGTTAGCCTTCTAACTGTAACTGCAGTGAATGCTTATGGCTCGTATACAGGATTTTTCTGGAAAATTTCGACCTCCTCTTCGATGTATGGAAATGCTGCTAGAAGTAGTTTTGAGGGAGCTTTTGATATTGAAATTCATCCTGTATCCATGAGGATTGAAAGCTTTGGCTATACAGGAACTGTGTACTGTGATGGCAACGGTATTGTAACAGCAAGTTGGAATTGAGTGAAAAAGGAGTTTTGTTATGATTATTTTAGTGATAGTTCTCCAGTATTTTCTCTCAAAAACTCGGTATAAGTATTTACTTAGTTACCTTAGTCTTGTTTTCGGACTATGTAGCCTGTTTTTTTTGGTTTATAACGAGTCTTTTTGGCTAGCAGCAGCCGTACTCCTTTTAAGATCTATAAGTATTTCCATATTCTTTGTACTACTGAACTTTCTGTTTGAAAGATTGCAAAGAAAGAGATAGACGTTATCTCAAGAGAAAGAGAGCGCTTTGACTAAAAACGGTCAAAGCGCTCTTTGTAATCGTTAATTATTTTATGATTCAAGTGTTTTCTTCATCTACTAGTGCTAGGATTTCCTAAAAATTTGCATCATCTACGCTGTCCAACCAATCGCTAGCTGCCTTGGTGGTTGCTGCGAGAGCTCCTTCTTTAAAGGGTGATTCAAGATTTGCAGCAGCAACGACTTGAAGGAAGGATTTTGTTCCACCGAGGTCACAGATACGGAGGTAATCTTCCCAAGCAGTTTCGTCCTTGTCTACTTGCGTGCGTTTCCAGAATTGGAGGGCGCAGACTTGGGCTAAAGTATAGTCAATGTAGTAGAACGGACTTGCAAAGATATGTCCTTGACGGTACCAGAAGATACCACGGTTAAGTGCTTCTGATTCAGAGAAATCACGGTCAGGCAGGTAGAGTTCTTCCAAACGTTTCCACGTAGCCTTGCGTTCTGCAGGTGTCATGGTTGGATTTTCATAAATTTCATGTTGGAAATGATCGACCAGAACTCCATACGGCAAGAAGAGAAGGGCGCCTGCTAGGTGACCAAATTTATATTTGTTCACCTGTTCTTTAAAGAAGCGATCCATCCAAGGCCAGGTCATAAATTCCATAGACATGGAGTGGATTTCACAAGTTTCATAAGTTGGCCAGATGACTTCAGGGCTAGCAATCCAACGTGAGCGATAGACTTGGAAGGCATGCCCAGCTTCGTGGGTCAAGACATCGATGTCGCCACTTGTTCCATTGAAGTTCGAAAAGATAAATGGGCTCTTGTAATCTGGAATATAGGTACAGTAACCTCCGCTATCTTTACCAGTTTTTGCAACCAAGTCAAGCAGCCCATGTTTCACCATAAAGTCAAAGAATTCCCCTGTTTCTGCTGACAATTCGTGGTACATTTTTTGTGCCTCTCCGACGATAAATTCAGGGTCTCCTTGAGGAGTTGGATTACCGTCTAAGAATTCCAAGGCTAAATCATAGTGTTTGAGGCTAGGCACTTGAATGCGTTTTGCTTGGCGTTCGCGTAGTTTTTGCACGATTGGCACGACATGTTTGAGAATTTCTTCACGGTAGACCTTAACCATATCGCGGTTGTAGTCAAAGCGATTCATGGCTGCATAGCCATATTCTACGTAGTCTTTAAAGCCAAGAGTATGGGCAATTTCAGTCCGAACCTTGACCAATTCATCATAGACACGGTCGAACTCTTCTTCTTTACTTGCAAAATAAGCGGTTGAAGCGTCAGAAGCAGCCTTGCGGACTGCACGGTCAGTTGATTGGGCAAAGGGTGCCATTTGGGCAAGGTTGTAGTTTTGACCTTCAAAGTCAATTTTTGCTCCCGCAATCAAGTCCCTGTACTGGTCTACGAGTTCATTTTCCTTTTGGAAAAGAGGAATAGCTTCAGAGGAGAAAATCTTTTGCTTGTTTTCAGCCAACATGAAGAAGGTTTCTGGTAAGAACTCACTTAATGCTGCACGGTATGGACTAGCTAAAACGGCTTGATAGTAGGCAGTTGTTAATTCTTCAAAGAGGGGGAGGTGTTCATTCCAAAACCTGGTCTCCTCATTGTAGAATTCATCCGTCATATCAATCGTATGGCGAATGTGCCATAAGTTCATCTGCGTGTCGAGGGTCGAGTTGATGGCTGTAATAGCTTTGACCACCTCAATGGCTTTTTCTGCTGAATCTGCCGTCTGTAATTGTTCCGTTAGATGAGATAAGTCTTCTTTGACGAGGGTATAGTCAGGCCGTGTATAGGTATAATCTGTAAATTTCATAAGAATTTCCTTTCCATTGTTCTACCTACTATCTTACTCTTTTTGAAAACGTTTTGCAAATCGAGAGTGAGGAATGATTTGCAAGTGCTAAAAAATATGCTAAAATAGAATGAATACTGTTTAAAGAGGTAATAGAACATGTCAAAATTGTTAGTTTTTGGTCACCAAAATCCTGATACAGATGCGATTGCGTCTTCTTATGGTTGGGCTTACTTGGAGCGTGAGGCTTTTGGTCGTGATGCGGAAAACGTAGCGCTTGGGACACCAAATGAAGAAACAGCCTTTGCTCTTAACTATTTTGGAGTAACAGCACCGCGCGTGGTAGAATCTGCTAAGGCAGAAGGTGTAGCGCAGGTCATCTTAACAGACCACAATGAATTCCAGCAATCTATTTCTGATATTAAAGAAGTAGAAGTAGTTGCAGTTGTTGACCACCACCGTGTGGCGAATTTTGAAACAGCAAATCCTCTTTACATGCGCTTGGAGCCAGTTGGATCAGCTTCTTCCATCGTTTACCGTGCCTTCAAGGAAAATGGTTTGACACCACCAAAAGAAGTGGCAGGTTTACTCTTGTCAGGTTTGATTTCGGACACACTCTTGCTCAAATCTCCAACCACTCATGCAAGTGACCCACAAGTCGCTACAGAATTAGCAGAACTAGCAGGCGTTAACTTGGAAGAATACGGACTTGCCATGCTCAAAGCAGGAACCAATCTTGCTAGCAAAACAGCTGATGAATTGATTGACATCGATGCTAAAACCTTCGAATTAAACGGTAACGCCGTTCGTGTGGCACAGGTCAATACGGTTGATATTGCAGAAGTTTTGGAGCGCCAAGCAGAAATCGAAGCAGCCATTGAAGCTGCAAGTAAGGAAAATGGCTATTCAGATTTTGTCTTGATGATTACGGATATTGTCAACTCAAATTCTGAAATCCTAGCTCTTGGTCGCAACATGGATAAGGTCGAAGCAGCCTTTAACTTCACACTTGAAAACAACCATGCCTTCCTTGCAGGAGCTGTTTCTCGTAAAAAACAAGTGGTTCCACAGTTGACAGAAAGCTTTGGCAACTAATCTATGAATCGACAAAGTCCTATTTGGTAGACCAGGTGGGACTTTTTGTGTGGTATAATAATTTCATGATTAAAGTTTACAATCCAACCAAGCTAACCCGCACCGCTTTTTTTCAAGATCTCATTCAGTATTTGGACCAGCATAGTGATGTGACCCTACGGCAGATTAAAAAAGAATTTGCCACGGTTGCAACTGTCGATCGGCAATTGGATCGCTTGATTGAAGCAGGCTATATTCGCAGGCAAGATCGCCGCTATACCAATGCCTTTTCTTGCTTGACTAGCTTAGAGGGCTTGAGGCTAGATCAGGAAATTTTTGTAGAGACGACCAGTCCGATTTTTGAGGAATTAAGCCGTGTGACCTTTACGGTTGCAACAAGCAATTCCACCAACAAGGTCATCATCGAGGAAGAAGTTGATGCGCTTCGGGAGCGCTTGACCTTGTCATCTTATTTTTACAAGTTGTCCAACCAGCTTCCCTTATCAAGCGATCAAGAGGTTCTCTATCAGCTTTTGGGTGATGTCAACAAAGACTATGCCATGAAGTATATGACGACTTTTTTGTTGAAATTTGCACGAAAAGATAGAGTTTTACAACGACGCTCTGATATTTTTGTCAGAGCATTGGAAATCCTAGGTTTTATCAAGGAAGTTGATGCGCAGACCTATGCCTTAACCATGGACTTGGATAAGGAGAATCTGGTATTTAAGGCAAAAGGTACTTCTCTTACTCTGTGACGTTCAGCTTCTTTCGTCGTTCATTCACTTTGCTGATCCGTTGAGGGACGTATGTGCACTTCTTATTTCAATTACCTTCGGTTGTGTTACTGAGTCAGCTGTTGATTGTTGGAGAGTATAGCGCTATCGTCAGTTCCTTTCATCATAGATAGTTGACGATAGCTTTTTTCTTTTGGGAAAGAGCAGAGTGTTTGACAAGAAAGTGTTTTTATTTTATTGCCGAAAATCTTCTGCAACTTTTTTAGGACAGAAAGAGCTACTTGAGAAATGGAATTGTTCGTTTAAATGGAACGATTTTTAAACAACGAAGCGCTAGCGATGTTTTATTGGAAAAAGGTTCGGAAAATGCGAAGAATACCCAAAAATTGACAAGAGAAAACGCTTACTATATAATTGAACCATAGAGATTGAAGAGGAGGAGGGGGTGATTCTCCTACTAATCTTCAATCGGAACAGGTATAAAAATAAAGGCATTATCCTTGTTGCATAGAATAGCGACGAGAGAGTGATGCGACGTCATTATCGTAGGTATCGTTAGTGTAACTCAGTGTCAAATAGGAGGGTCTGATGTGCATTGCAAGATATAAAAACGGAGACAATTACAATTACAATTTCATTTCAAAGAAAGTGGAGAATAACAAGGCCTTCCAAGAGGAAACTGTTATCTAACAGCTCTATCGCAAAGCGTGAAAATGGGTGTGTGGCATCACAGAAAGAACGTGGGTAGGCTGGAACGATATTCGATATGAACGGGTCAATTGGTTTACGAATGGCTATTGATAGCCTAAAAAAGAGGTGAGTTTTTCTTGCCTCTTTTTCAAAAGGAGGGAACCATGTTAAAGATAGATGATTTAACCCTCAAAACGAGGCACCCTATTTTAACAGATTTTTCTTATTGCTTTGAAAGGGGAAAAATGTATGGAATAGTGGCGGTTAATGGTTCGGGAAAAACAACCTTTTTTAGGGCGATTATGGGCTTGATACCTGTGGAAACAGGCCATTTTAAATTGACAGAAGCCTCTAAAGGTAGGAAAGAACTATTTTATTTTGAAGATTCTGATTGGTTTGATATCAATTTATCAGGTTTAGACTATTTGACATTTATCCAAAGCGAGTGGGCATCCTCAGTTGATATTACAAGTATTATTAAGGTGTTAGGCATGTCGGATTATATCAAACTTCCGATAAAAAAATATTCTCTTGGTATGAAACAACGACTTCTCATCAGTCTTTATTTAGTAAGTGATGCCAGTTATCTACTCATGGATGAAATTACAAACGGACTCGACGAGCAAAGTCGGGGTGTCATCTTTTCCGAGTTACAAAAATTGCGAGACAAAGGAAAGATGATTATCATTTCCTCTCACTACAGAGAAGACATTATTGAATACTGTGATGTCATGCTGAATTTTCATCGGGAAAAATTGGTCGAGGTGTCAGCATGAGTTATATAACATTATTATTTTCTAAAGTTTTAAAGAATAAATTAACGTGGGCCTCTTACCTTGTGGTACTCTTTCTATCACTGTCCGTCTTATTTCTGAATAGTCGGAACAGAAACCACGATATACTAAAAAGTGATGTCGAAGCCACTGTGTTACAAATGGGTCTATATGTCGAACAACTAGAGCGAGATAAAAATGCAGAAGGTCTATCGATTGAAGAAAAGGAAAATATCGCTCAAGCCCTGTCTGATGGGCAAGTACAATTAGCTAAAGAAAAGGAGTTTTTGAAGGCAATTAACAGTGATGATTGGGCTGTTGTTTATGCTGAACAAGTAAATCATTTAAGCAAAGCTGTTAAAACATTAGAAAAAAATGGAGCAGACGAGGCTGCTATTCAAGGTTTTAAGGAGGGGCTTCTGTATTACCAAGCCTTATCAGATAAAAACTATCCTTTTGAAAACATGACTTTTCCCACTAAAACGATAGGATTTTTGCAAGATTTGACGATCTATTATCTTCCTTTTCTTGTGACGATTATGTTGGTCTTTGTGATTTCTAATCTTTTTGGCTCTATTTACCGTGATAAGATTGATACCTTCCAGATTTTACCAATTAAGATGTCAACGAGAGTTACTAGAGAAGTTGGTGTCGTTATCGTGTTGGGAACTGTATTGCCAGTCGCTCTACTTTTGGTATTAGGGGCAGTGTCTGCAGTTATTTTTGGTGTTGGTAATCCTGATTATCCGATCAAATTCCATATGGAGGGAACGAAAGAGATTTATTTTTCAGCTATTGGACAGACCATATCACCAAGTTTGGGATTGTTTGTATTAGCCTCTTGTTTTGTTGCCCTGTTTACTTACCTTATCATGTGTTTGGTGAAAAATCAGATGTTGGGACTATTTATTTCCCTTCTCATGACCTTAGGAGCTGTTTTGCTACCACAATTTGTGGTTCCTCTACAGCCTCTGACTCATTTAATTCCAACGACCTACATGAGAAGCTTTATAGTGACGACTGGACAGATAGCCTATCAATTAAATAATAGGCACATTACGTCGCATCAAGGCTATCTTACTCTAGGAATAGGCATCGTACTGATGATTGTTTGTGCGTTAGTTGTTGGACGAAAAAAAAATCTCACCTTGCTTTTAAATAATACTCTCTAAAAATCAATATCTAACTAGGTTTCACAATTGAGAATTGTGGAAGGTTGGAAATAGGGAGTGAACGACGTCAGATGTCGATTTTTGATGAGTGTAACGCTAAATAGAAAGAACACCAATCGCCTCTATAGGTCACTGAAAAAAGAGAGTGATTGAAAATGTAACGAATACTAGAAAAATTAGAATAAAAAGCTAAAAAACCGAACGATTGCTACTTAGCCTCTCTTGAGAAAGTACCATCATTCGGTTTTTTGTCATCTTATTTTTTATCCAACGATTTTTTCAGTGAGCTTGAATCGCCCTTGTCCGTTTTCTTCTTAAACCATTCTTCTAGTTTTGCATAGGGCGTTGTCAGAGCTTCTTTCCAGACCTGATAACGGGTATCAATTAGGAGGCGGAAGAGCTTATCGAGCATTTCTCGTTCTTCATCGGTTAGATTTTGTTGTTGCTCCATTAGGAGGCCGATTTTTTTAGGAGTATCTACGGTAAAGTCATTCAAGCGTTCAATTCCAGCATCAATAAACATACCAAACAGTAAATCAAAGAAGTGCTTGAGTTCGTCCTCGTTTAGACTGGCTGTCCATGTTTTTAAGGTTGTGTCAATCTGGATACTGTTTTCCGTCAAGGCAGGTGCTAGTTTGAAATCATGTCCCTCAACTTCCCAAGTGAAGCTGATATGTTGGAGCAGGCCAAAGGCTTTACTTTCGACAATCTCTGCCTTGTCAGGTGTTTCAAGTAGCATACCGACAATCGAATTTTGGGGGATGATAGACTGGATGCGTTCTTTCATTGCTTGATAACCGTCTGATTCAATTACAGAAGGATGAACTCCGGGAGAATCATAAGCAATAATCTGCGCAATGCGTTCTTGATTTCTTTGTTCTAGCTGACTGCTGGCATAGATGGCGAGATTTCCTCCCTTGGAGTGTCCAGCTACATAGACCGTGTAGTTTGGAAGCTGCATGATGGAGTTAAGGTACTGGGTTGCAGATTGTTGGGCAGGGATTTCTGCCATGTAGGTCATATGAAAATCTTCTTTCCAACCGATAATGGTGTCATCTGTTCCCCTGAAAATCGTGACGAGTTTGTCTTGGCCAACTTTGTAGGTAATGGCCGCAAACTGCTTTTCCTCTTCCTTATCATAGTCGTTAACATAGGCAAGTGCTTTGATAGCCTTGAAACGTTTACTATTTTTTAATAAGTCGAGCAGCTTAATGCGATCTGGGGTAATGGTGACAGAGAGATTGGGGGTATCACCATGATTTTTCTCTTCAAATTGCGTAATGATATAATCCAAGCGCTTCAGTTGCTGAACGGTTACATCGGATGAAACTAAGCCGTCAAAAGGCAGATAGGAAATCTCTGTTAAGGCTAGAATATCCAAGCGATTGAGGGGTAAATCGTAAAAATCGTGATTGGCTACTTCTTCAATGTAATTCAGTAGATTTGGCATAGAATACTCCTATGATATATTTAAACTATTATATCGTATCAAAAGGATAGTCGCAACTACTACATAAACTGGTTTCAGAGAAGTCGAATTCGTCATTCGCCAAAAAAATTGCGTCTATTTACACAAAATGAGCGATAGAGGCGACTGGGTGACAAAAATGTTAGAAAGAAATGGTAGGTTTTCGTTTTTTTGCTAGGAAAATAGCTTATAATGGAAGAAGAGAGGACGTGGTGCAATGAAGCAAAAAATCTTACTTGTAGAAGATGATACAGTTATTCGTCAATTGGTGGCAAAAAATCTTCGGAATTGGAATTATGAAGTGGCTGAAAGTGAGGATTTTCAGCTGATTTTAGAGCAGGTTGAGGCATTTCAACCGCATTTGATTTTAATGGATATTGGTCTGCCTTTTTTTAACGGCTATTATTGGTGTCAAGAAATCCGGAAAATCTCACGTGTGCCGATTCTTTTTCTATCTTCACGTGATCAACCAATGGATATTGTAATGGCCATCAATCTAGGTGGCGATGATTATGTGACCAAGCCTTTTGATATGACAGTTCTTCTAGCGAAAATTCAAGGGCTTTTACGCAGAACCTATGACTTTTTGGGCGAGCAGACGGTATTGACCTTTGAAGGCATTCGGTTGGACTTAAAAAGTATGCAGGTGAGCTATGATGGTGTGAGCGAAGATTTGACCAAAAATGAATTTCAAATCCTACGAATTTTATTCGAGCAGCCGCAGGTCATTGTCAGCAGGGAAGAATTGATGAAAGAATTATGGAATAGCGACTTGTTTGTTGATGATAATACGCTGACGGTGAATGTTGGTCGCTTGCGCCGCAAATTGGCGGATATGGGTTTGCAGGATCTTATTGTGACCAAAAAAGGAATGGGATATGGATTGGTGAAGCACGATGACTAAAGGACAAGTAGGCTTTTTTGTTAAGCGCTGGCTGGCAACGCGCTTGTTGTTCCTATTGGGCATGCTCTTCTTTATTCTTCTTATCGGTGGTTTTAGTCTACTCTTTCATGTGGAGAATGCACTTGTTGGCTATGCCAGTCTGTTGCTTTCCTGTATTGCTGGAGTGGTGGTTTTCCTTGATATGGGCAAGGAGTGGCAGCGGTTTACCTTGGTAAGCAGGCAAGAGCTTGTGACGAGAGGAACAGCAACTGAAGTAGTCTTACAAGCACGTGTGCAAGAGTTAGAAGAGGAGTTGCGCCAACAACTGGATCAGGAGCGCAGGCGTCAGAGTGATTTTCAAGACTACTATACCTTGTGGGCTCACCAGATGAAAATCCCCATTGCAGCCAGTCAACTGCTAGCGAGAGATTTGCCAGCTGGTCCTGAGAGGCAGGCCTTGGAGCAGGAATTATTCAAGATTGAGCAATATACAGGACAGGTTCTGCATTATTTGCGTTTGGAATCTTTTCATGAAGACTTGCTTGTTCAGCGTGAGTCGCTTGACCTTCTGGTACGGCAAGTCATCAAGAAGTATTCGATTTTCTTTATCCAGCAAAAGACAGAGCTTCGCTTAGACGAGTTAGAGCTGACTCTTGCAACAGACAAGAAATGGTTCTGCCTCCTGCTTGAACAATTTATTTCCAATGCTATTAAGTATACGGTAGGTGGACAAATTTGGATTTACCTAGACGGTGATGATCTGGTCATCCAAGATACAGGGATAGGCATTGCTAAAAGTGACATGGAACGGATTTTTGCTCGTGGCTTCTCAGGCTACAATGGCCGCATTTCACAGCAATCTTCTGGTCTAGGACTGTATTTGGCACAAGGAATTGGTGAAAAGTTGGGACTGACCTTCCGTCTGACCTCGGAAATAGGACAAGGTACACAGGTACGCATCTGCCTCAAAGAAGAAAAACTGATGCTTGATTGACCGAAACTAACAAAAATGTAAGACAAATGAGAGCTAAAGCTAAGGTAGCATAGGAAGAAATGGGCTATCATAAGACTAGAAAGAGTTGAGCAGACAGAAGATTCATCTGTTTGAACAGGCAAGACAGTATCGACTACGGATGTCTGAACTTGCGATTCAAGGAATACAAGGAGGTTTATAATGGTATTACTCGACGTTCAACATGTACAGAAGATCTATCAGGCACGCTTTTTAGCCAATCAGGTAGAGGCCTTAAAAGACATTCATTTTACCGTTGAAAAAGGTGAATATGTGGCAATTATGGGGGAATCAGGTTCGGGGAAATCGACATTACTCAATATTTTAGCTATGCTAGACAAGCCGACCCAAGGCAAGGTGTTCTTAAATGGGGTGGATACCCAGACAATCAAAAACAAGGATGCTTCTGCCTTTCGCAGGGAGAAGTTGGGTTTTGTCTTTCAAGATTTTAACCTACTAGACACCCTATCGGTCAAGGACAATGTCCTCCTTCCCTTGGTGTTATCGCGTGTCCCTGTCTATGAGATGAATAAGCGGCAATCAGAAGTGCTTGATAGTCTAGGAATTGCCAGCTTAAAAGATAAGATGCCCTATGAGATTTCAGGTGGTCAGCAGCAACGGGTCGCAGTCGCGCGTGCCATTATCACGCAACCAGAAATTCTACTTGCAGATGAGCCAACTGGAGCGCTTGATTCCAAGTCTTCTGCCACCTTGCTGGATATTTTTGACCAAATCAACGAAATGGGGCAAACCCTTCTGATGGTTACCCATTCCACAACAGCAGCCAGTCGGGCGAAACGTGTCCTCTTTATCAAGGATGGCAAGCTCTATCATCAGATTTTTCGAGGAGATCGTGCCTCACATGAGATGTTTCAGTTGATTTCAGATACGCTGACCCTCATGGCGAATCGAGGTGAGTAGGATGTGGAAGGTTATCTATACATTAGCAGGCACTAATCTGTTGAAAAATCGGAAATTGTACTATCCCTTTGCCCTAGTGACGGCATTATCCGCAACGATTGCTTACCTATTTACCTCGCTTAGCCACAATCCACACTTGGCAGAGGTCTACGGAGCAAAAACGGTTACGCTGACTCTCCAATTTGGCCAGTATATCGTTCTGTTCACGGTTGCCATGATGCTCCTTTATGCCAATGGCTTCGTTATGAAAAATCGCTCGAAAGAGCTGGGAATCTATACAGTTCTTGGTCTAGAAAAAGGGCATCTGCTTCTAATGACTTTAGTTGAGACTATTTTATTTTCTCTAGTGACAGTGGGGTTCGGTCTCATTTTTGGAGTGATTTTGGATAAGCTGATCTATGCGATTTTACTCAAGACCATGCACGTTAAGGTGGTGTTGGTTTCCGTTTTCCAATGGAACAATGCGCTGACGGTCATCTTGTATTTTCTCTTGATTTTTTTCGGCTTGGCTGTTCTAAATGCTGGAAAATTAAGTCTATCTTCCTCGCTTCAGTTAGTGAAAGGTCAGAAACGAGGAGAGGCAAAAGGACGATTTTTACTACTTCAAACCTTGCTTGGACTGGGAATTTTGGTCTATGCCTACTATCTATCCCTAAGTGTAGAGAGTCCGATTAAGGCCCTGCCTGTCTTTTTCACAGCAGTTGTCCTCGTTATTGTTGCCACCTACATACTTTTTCATGCGGGAATCATCAGCTTTTTGAAATGGTTGCAAAGGCGAGAAAGCTATTACTATCAGCCGGCGAATTTTATCTCTGTGTCTAATCTTGTCTTTCGGATGCGAAAAAACGCTATGGGGCTAGCGACCATTGCGATTTTGTCTACCATGTTTATTATTACGATGATTGGTGGAATCAATATCTATGTTGGCGGAAATGATATGATTCAGCAGTTGGAGCCAAATGATTTCACCTACCATTATCAATTTGAAAAAAATGGAGTAGCTACTGCTGATGAGGAAGCGGTACTGAAAGAATGGACCTCACAGAACCTAGAGCAAAATGGTGTTCCAATCAGCAAGATAGTTACCTATACCTTTTTTGAAGGCATTATGGGAAAGATGGAGAAAAATCACGTCAAGCTCCTTGATAAGAATAGGACTGGCTTCAGTTTTTACGACATCAACGTCCTTTATGTCTTTGATGAAGCTTCTTACAAAGGCATGACAGGTGAGCGTTTAGACTTGTCAAGCGATCAGGTTGCAGTTTATAGCAAGAATGTTGATTTTGATGCGCATCAACCATTAGTGATAGGGGAGCAATCCTTTACGGTTAAAAAGCGCCTGCCCAAGAATTTTGCAGCCTATCAGACACCGAACAATATGACCCAACTATTTCCAGGGCTTATTCTAGTTGTGCATGATTTAGACGATGTTTCCTTGTTGACAAATAGGAAGACCTATATCGGAGTAGATACTAGCTTGACCGAAGAGGATCAGATACAGCGTTGGGAAAATTGGCAGGCGCTGAATCCGGATCAGCAACCTGCCTCCCTCACCCTTTCTGGGATGGGATCAGGTAGTCGCGTAGCCGAACGAGCTAGTACCTTTGCCTTTACAGGTTCCCTCTTCTTTATTGGAATCTTCCTATCTGTGGTCTTCCTTATGGCAACTGTATTGGTGATTTACTACAAGCAGATATCAGAAGCCTATGAAGACAGGGAACGTTTTGTCATCATGCAAAAAGTAGGGCTGGACGAGGGACAGACCAAGCAGAGTATTCGCAAGCAGATGGCGACCGTCTTCTTTCTTCCTCTGAGCTTTGCCTTTCTGCATTTGGCTTTTGCCTATAAGGTTCTATCTCAGATTTTGCTGCAGATTGGAATTATCAATAGTAGTCTAGTCTTACAGGTTGCCCTATGGAGCTGTTTCGGGTATTTCACTCTCTATCTCCTTGTCTATCTCTTAACGGCTCGCTCTTACCGATCTGTTATCCGCTCCAACTAAATCAGCCTTAAGACGGATGAAAGAGATGGGAGGATAGGGTATACTAAAGTCAATCCTAAATATTTTCATAATCTCCTTAGAACATCAGCCACATGGCTGGTGTTTTTGTGTACCTAAGACTTGTGATATAATGGAGTAGCGAAGGACAGGCAGAGGAACTGTCCGCTATAGAAAAGAGGTAGAACATGACATTTGAAGACATTTTACCAGGTCTAAAGGCTAAGAAGAAATACGTCCGTACAGGCTGGGGTGGGGCTGAAAACTATGTCCAACTCTTTGACACGATTGAGCAAAACGGTGTAGCGCTTGAAGTAACGCCCTACTTTTTAATCAATGTGTCAGGCGAGGGTGAAGGTTTTTCTATGTGGAGCCCAACACCGTGCGATGTCTTAGCGACAGACTGGGTAGAAGTCCATGACTAAGAAAGTCCTTGTGACAGGGGTCTCATCAGGCATTGGACGGGCTCAGGCTCAGCTGTTTTTGGAGCATGGCTATGAGGTCTATGGGGTTGATAAGGGAGAAAATCCTCTATTGGTCGGTGCCTTTCATTTTCTACAACTAGACTTGCGGGATAACTTAGCGCCCCTTTTTGACTGGCTGCCAGAAGTGGATATTCTCTGCAATACCGCTGGAAAATTGGATGCTTATAAGGCGCTTTTAGATACTAGTGAGGAAGAAATCGAGGACATCTTAGCTATTAATTTACTTGCTAGCATGCGGATTACCCGCTTTTATTTGGCAAAGATGCTGGAAAAAAAGGCAGGTATCATTATCAACATGTGCTCGATTGCTAGTTTCCTAGCTGGTGGTGGCGGTGTAGCCTATACGACTAGTAAGCATGCCCTTGCAGGTTTTACCAAGCAGCTGGCGATCGATTATGCAGACAAGGGGATTCAGGTTTTTGGCTTAGCACCAGGTGCGGTCAAGACAGCCATGACGGCTAGTGACTTTGAAGAGGGAGGTCTTGCGGAATGGGTTGCGGCTGAAACGCCGATTAAGCGCTGGCTGGATCCGGAAGAAATTGCTGAAGTCACCCTCTTTTTGGCAAGCGGAAAAGCTAGTAGTATGCAGGGGGAAATCCTCAAAATTGACGGTGGCTGGAGCTTGAAATAAGGTGCAGTGACATGGATTATTTCCGCAGGCTGGCGCTGTTTGAGAGCACAGGAGTCTTCGGTTTTGTGATACTATGCGAGGGATTTATCTGCACAGGAGTCTCTTACTATTGAAATTGCAAGGACTCTTATGGTTCAACACAAAGACTTTGCGCACACTTTGGCCGCTTAGATGGTGCTTTCGTCGTGTGCAAAAAAGGAAGGGTCGCCTGTCATCAAGCTTCAAAAAACTAGCTTAGAAAAGATTTAGTTTACAAAAAGTAAGGAGAAATCATGACAGCAGAAGAAATGTGGGCGGCTTATCGCCTTATCAATCCTCAGATTGGAGAGGATATCGATGCTTGGCAGTTTGGTGCTGAGCCTGATTTACTGGCTGATTTGGTCTTGCGAGGGGAGAAAACCGCAACGGCCTCAGTTTATGATGAATATCTTGTTTCAGGAGAAAGCTTGCCAAAAGTTGGTGAGCGGAGTGTGATTTTGGACAGCAGTGGACAGGCAGTTTGTGTTATTGAAATAAAGAGAGTAACGATTGAGCCTTTTTATCAGGTTTCAGCTGCCCATGCCTTTAAAGAAGGAGAAGGCGATAAGTCGCTTGATTATTGGCGTAGAGTGCATGAAGAGTTGTTTAGCAAATGGCTGACAGAGCTAGGTCTCGCATTTTCCATTGATTGTCGAGTAGTTTTAGAGGAATTTGAAGTTGTTTATCCGCTCAATTAAACAGCAAATTTCTTTCCCTCACGGAGAGAGATTTTATAATGAATTCTGGTAGTTCATTTGGAGGACTTAACTTTGTTGCTTCTTGAAAATATGCTATAATGAAGGGAACAGAGATAGATTGGACATTAGAAAATGACAAATTATGCAATTATTTTAGCAGCAGGTAAGGGGACTCGGATGAAGTCGGACTTGCCAAAAGTCTTACACAAGGTAGCAGGGATTTCAATGGTGGAACACGTCTTTCGGAGTGTATCTGCCATTGCTCCTGAAAAAATGGTCACAGTGGTTGGGCACAAGGCGGAGATGGTCGAAGCTGTCTTGGCAGATCAGACAGAGTTTGTGACCCAAGCAGAACAACTTGGAACGGGCCATGCGGTCATGATGGCAGAGCCACTCCTTCAAAACTGTACTGGACAGACGCTGGTTATTGCTGGTGATACTCCTTTGATTACTGGGGAGAGCTTGAGAGACTTGGTTGAATTTCATGTGAATCATAAGAACGTAGCCACTATTTTGACAGCAGAAGCTGATCATCCATTTGGGTACGGTCGTATCGTGCGCAATCAGCACGGTGAAGTGACGAAGATTGTCGAAGAAAAAGATGCTTCTGAGTTTGAAAAGCAAATCAAAGAAATCAATACAGGGACCTATGTATTTGATAATGCGCATTTATTTGAGGCATTGAAAAATATCACTACCAATAATGCACAGGGAGAATACTATATTACAGATGTGATTAGCATTTTCCGTAAAGCAGGTGAAAAGGTTGGTGCCTATGTGCTCCGTGATTTTGATGAAAGTCTTGGAGTCAATGACCGTGCGGCCCTTGCTAAGGCTGAAGAAGTCATGCGTACCCGCATTAACAAGAAACATATGGTCAATGGTGTTAGCTTTACAAATCCAGCAGCGACCTATATTGATATAGATGTAGCGATTGCGCCAGATGTGCAGATTGAAGCCAATGTAACCTTGAAAGGAAAAACGTCGATTGGTGCAGAAACTATCTTGACAAACGGTACTTATATTGTCGATTCAGAAATTGGTGCTGGCGTGGTTGTGACCAACTCTATGATTGAGGAATCGCGTATCGCAGAAGGTGTGACAGTTGGGCCTTATGCTCATATCCGCCCAGGATCACAGCTAGCAAAAGATGTTCACATTGGAAATTTTGTTGAGGTAAAAGGCTCTACAATCGGTGAAAATACCAAGGCTGGTCATCTGACCTATATTGGAAATGCGGAAGTAGGACGAGATGTCAATTTTGGAGCTGGAACGATTACCGTCAATTATGATGGACAGAACAAATACGCGACGAAGATTGGCAACCATGTCTTTGTTGGTTCCAATTCGACTTTAATTGCTCCGCTTGAAATTGGAGACAATGCCCTGACAGCTGCCGGTTCAACCATTACAAAGAATGTCCCTCAAGATGCAGTTGCCATTGGCCGTAATCGTCAGGAAAACAAGGCTGAATACGCCAAACGCCTCCCCCATTACCCAAAGGATAAGGAGGAATAATGATGAAATTCGAAGAAAAGACCATGAAGCGGACAGAGATTTTCAAGGGCCATATTTTTGATGTCGTTGTGGATGATGTGGCACTTCCTATGGGCGGCGAAGCCAAGCGGGAGTTGATTTTTCATAAGGGAGCCGTCTGTGTTCTTGCTGTGACGCCTGAGGACAAGCTGATTTTGGTCAAGCAGTACCGCAAGGCGATTGAACAAACCAGCTATGAGATTCCAGCAGGGAAATTAGAAGTTGGAGAACATGCTGACCCTAAAGCTGCTGCCCTTAGAGAATTAGAAGAAGAGACAGGCTATACTGGTGAGTTAGAGCTCTTGTATGATTTTTATTCTGCAATCGGTTTTTGCAACGAACGCTTACGCCTTTACATTGCGAAGAATCTGGTTAAGGTTGAAAATCCCCGTCCTATGGACGAGGATGAAGTGATTGAAGTCTATCATGTGAGCTTAGAAGAGGCACTTGCGTTGATTGCTAGCGGCGATATTTGTGATGCTAAGACCATTATGGCTGTTCAGCAGTTACAATTGATGAGAAAGTAGGAAATGCGCAATGAGGAAGCCCTTATTGACAGATGAGATACTAGAGAAAGCGAAACCAAAAAAGCAGCAACAGCGTTTTGGCTATTATGCCCCTGATGAGGATGTAATGGATGAGTTTGCATTCGAAGATGAATGGGAGGAGGAGTACACAGGCTACCGTGAAGGCTATACGCATCGTATTCCTGTTGAGTCTTCGATTGTCAAAAGTCGTCGGATTGAGACCGTTAAGCGTGAGGAATTCCGTAGCAAAGTGAATAAAATGCTGTTTTGGGTCATTCTTCTAGTTATTCTCTTTCTCATTGCAGTCTTTTTTTGGTAAGGAGTTTAGATGAAATTTGGAATTATTGCAGCCATGCCGGAAGAATTGAAGGCTTTGGAGGAAGCGCTCGAGAGTGGAAGTGAGCAAATCGTATTAGGAAGAACCTACTATACTGGAAGACTCGGCCAGCATGAGGTGATCTTGGTTCAATCAGGGGTTGGAAAGGTCATGTCGGCCATGTCTGTGGCTATCCTAGCCCAGCAATTTCAGGTTGATGTGATTGTGAATACCGGTTCAGCTGGCGCAGTTGCAGATGGGATTGCCATTGGGGATGTAGTTGTGGCAGATCAGTTGGCTTACCACGATGTGGATCTGACAGCCTTTGGCTACGAGTATGGTCAAATGTCTGCTCAACCCCTATATTTTGAAGCAGATAAACCGCTTCTCTTACAGATGAAGGAAATCCTTGCTCAACAAGCTATCACAGCCCATAGTGGATTGATTGCGACGGGAGATAGCTTTATTGCAGGTCAAGACAAGATTGCAGCTATAAAGGCTCAGTTCCCAACTGTTTTAGCGGTTGAAATGGAAGGGGCAGCCATTGCCCAAGCAGCTCATAGCATCGGACTGCCTTTTCTTGTCATTCGCGCCATGAGTGATACCGCGCAAGGAGATGCCAATATCACCTTTGATGAATTTATCATCGAAGCAGGGAAACGCTCGGCAGAAGTCTTGATTGCGTTTTTAAAAACGATGTAATAAAGTAATTTCAGTAATCTTAAAGGAGGTTGATGATGTCTCAACATGTAATTGTATTTGCTGCGGACAATAAATATACCAATCAGCTCGTGACAGCTATTAAATCAGTATGTACGCATAACCAAAATATTAAGTTTTATATCTTAAATGATGATATTCCTAAAGAATGGTTTCTTGTCATGGAACAGTATTTGGAGAAATTGAATTGCAGTATTCGCGATGTGAAATTGATTGAAAATGAAGTAACGAAGTTTACGGGACCGTTTTCTCATATCAATTATGTAACGTATTTTCGGTATATGATACCAGAAGTGGTCACAGAAGATAGAGCCTTGTACCTGGATGTGGATCTCGTTGTTACTGGGGAATTGGATGAACTTTTCAGTCTAAATTTGGATAATCATACAATCGCAGCAGTCCCAGATTGGAATCAAGGAGAGTTCTCAGGGCAGTTTAATGCGGGAGTTTTGTTGTTTAATCTAGTTCGTTGTCGCAATGAAGACTTTACAGAACGAATGATTAGCTACACACGAGAGCATTTACCGAACCTAAAAGTGGGAGATCAGACAGTTTTAAACCATTTCTATCCAGATTACTTGCCTCTGCCTGAACGATACAATACTCAGATTGGTGCAGAATGGTTAGGAGCGTATTATAAAGATGGAGAAGCCCCAGTTATACTCCACTATTCGACAAATCATAAACCTTGGAGCAATTACGGATATAATAGCTCTCGAGAAGTTTGGTGGTTTTACCATAATTTAGATTGGCAGGAGTTACTAGCCTACTGGAAAATCAAGAAGCAAGATATGGAACGCATATTCTCGCTAAACTTTAAGCAGGAATGCTTTGTTTTAACAAATTCTGGAGATATCGAACATATCGAGTATCTCATACAATCATTGCCAGAATATCGTTTTAATATCGCTGCTCACACGCTCATGTCTCCTAATTTACGGAATTTGGATCAGTATAAAAATGCGTACACCTATCCAATGGTTACACCTCCAATGCTTGAAAAAATGTTTCATGATTCTTCGATTTATTTAGATATTAACCACTTTAATGAAGTAAACGATATTGTTCAGAAAGCAAGAGAAAGTGGCAAAAGTATTTTTGCATTTTCAAATACAAAACATAGGGAAGATGATTACTATGTAGAGATTGTCCCTGAAAGTACTCCTGAAAAGATGGTTGAGTGCCTAAAAGCAGTGTGTACCGAAAATCAGTAGACCAATGATTGCGATGGAGAGATTATGGGGATACAACTGACTCATAATAGTTCGGTAACGTTTTCTTGAAAAAGCTAGCTGAATAACGAACATTTCGAATAAATGACAGTTTATTTCTACCCACCCCCCCTATAAAAACGATGAAGCTGAGCAAGTCTTTTCAGCTATTACTCACTAATAAGGAGAATAATCATGACAAAAAATCCATTGGAAGAGAGTATTCAAAGTCGAATGTCGGCGGAACGATATCAGGTCCCCACTAAAAAAAAGGAAAGGGAAAAGATTCCAGTTTTCCAGATTTTATTAATCCTGTCAATGATTCTAGGGCTGATTATGACGCTGCTTAGTGTATTGTCGCAGATATGGAAATAGACAGAATGCTCTGCCATGAAAAAGGAGACAGATGAAAGAATTAGTACTTCATGTAAGAAATAATAGGGAAAGTTTAGCGTTTATCAAGCAACATAGAGTTTCGGTCGCCCGTTTTGGCGATGGTGAGATCGATGTTATTGCTGGAGCCAGTATCCCTTATCAAGATTATACTCCAGAGTTGGCGAATACGCTTCGTACCATCCTAGCTTATCAAAGTGATGAGAATTTCTTGGTATGTCTACCAGACGTATTTGAACGACAAGAACGGTATAATGCCTTTTGCCGTCAATTTTGGGACCAGCATTTACAGCATTATCAGGCACTATATCAAGAAATCTGTACAGCAGATTGGTATGGGAGTACATTCCTTTCTCGTCCGTATATAGATTTGGAAGATAAGAGTACCGTGGGCGATTATTTTTCTCAACTTCGTGGTTTGTGGGAAGGACAGGACATCTTGATTGTAGAAGGGGAAACTTCGCGCTCGGGTGTCGGAAATGACTTGTTTACGAATTGTCGCAGTGTAGAACGTATTATTTGTCCTTCACGGAATGCCTACAGTCACTATCAATGGATTCGCCAACAGATTGTTCAACATGGAAAAGAGAAGTTAATTCTTTTAATGTTAGGACCGACCGCCAAAGCTCTATCTTGGGAACTTTCCAAAGAAGGTCTATGGCTGGTTGATTTAGGTCACATTGACTCAGAGTATGAGTGGTATAAGATGGGAGCAACTTCAAAAGTTAAATTGCCCCATAAACATACTGCTGAATTTAATTTTGATACAGATATTACATTTGCAGATGATGTTTATTATATAAAGCAAATTGTTGCAGATTATCGAAGAAATCCAGAAACTCCCTTGGTCAGCATCCTTGTTGCCGTTCAAAATGATGAGAAGTATGTGGAAGAATGCTTGAACAGCATTTTCCAGCAAAAGTATCAACAGCTAGAGGTTTTAGTTGTTGATATTGGGTCAACCGATGGCTCCTCTGTCATCTGCAAGCAGTTTGCAGATCGTGATCAGCGTCTTCGGTATATCCGTTATGAGAATACAGCCATGTCTGAGGCGCTTACGACCTCTTTACAAACAGCGACTGGTGACTACGTTGCGCTCTTTTTGGCAAAAGATATTTTGAGAGACGATTTTTTATCTGTTTTATTGGAAAAGTTATGGGAAACAAACGCCGATATTGCAATTGGAAATTATATCACCTATAGTGAAACCAATCAAGTGTTTCATTATTATGTTTTAGACAAAGATTTTTGTATTGAAAAACTGAGTCCGCAGGAAGCGATAAATCGGCAAAGCCAGTGGCAATTTAATACCCTTTGCTTCCAAATGCCATGGGGAAAGCTATATAAACGTCAGTTATTTGAACACTTTATCTATCCAGGAAATCATGATTTGGTCAGTCATAAATTATACTTACAGAGTCAATCGATTGTCTTTGTTAATAAGGATTACTATGTCTATCGGGAAATACCTCAATCAGAGCAGATAGATGTACCTGCCTTATTAGCTATTTGGAATGAAAAACTGGCTGATTTAGTACTAGCTTCTTGCGATTTAACGATTACTTTACAGCATTTTCGCTGGTTACTAGGCATATGGAAAAAAGAGCTGGAAGAGAAAGGGCAAGAAACAGGCGCTACCTACCAGCTCTTGGAGCAGAAATTAGATTTTTTACAGAAAGCAGAAACGAAATAATGGCGATACATATTACAAATCTATACGGTCAATCTTCTAGGAGTGTGGCTTTGATGTCTCAAGCCATGGTGGCAGATATTGGTAGAAGTCTGGGCATGAAAGAGATTGGAATTTATTACTATGATTCTAGTCAGGAAAGTGCGAGTTCGAAGGCTTCCCGTTTTGATGGGATGAACGCAGCATTGGCGCATGGCGATATCGTGATTTTCCAAACACCGATATGGCACCCAGTCAGTTTTGAGAAAGAATACTTGCAGTGTATCAAACGCTACAGCATCAAATTAGCGATTTTTATCCACGATGTCCTACCCTTGATGTTTGAAGGAAATTACTACCTCATGCCCCAAGTGATTGAGGTTTATAATATGGCAGATGTACTGATTGTTCCTTCACAAGCGATGGTAGATGTTTTACGAGAGCATGGACTGACGGTTAAGAAAATCATTATCCAACATATGTGGGATCATACCATACCGTTAAGCGAGGAAGAGCCACGTTTTTCACAGACTGTGAATTTTTCAGGCTCACCAAAACGCTTTTCCTTTATCGAGGATTGGAAGTCAGACATCTTACTTCAGATTTTTACAGATGAAGCGGATCAAGTGGATTTCTCGGGAGCCAATGTACAGCTCAACGGTTGGAAATCGGGAACAGAGTTGTTGAGTCATCTGGCACGTAATGGCGGATTTGGCTTGGTTTGGAATCAGAGAGATGGCCGAGACTATTATCAGTTGAACGCCTCTTATAAATTGAGTACTTATTTAGCAGCAGGTCTCCCAGTCTTTGTACCTACTACCTTATCGAATAAAGAAATCATTGTCAAAAATGGACTGGGATTTGCCATCTCTTCTTTGGATGATATTCCTGCTATTTTAGACAGCCTGACGGAGGAAACTTATGCTCAGATGGTTCAGAAGGTCAAAAATTTTCGGATGCTGTTGAATCAAGGTTATTTTACCAAAAAGGTTTTGGTTGATACGATTCATGCCCTGTTTCAGTCAGAGGATGAGGTTGACATGCTATGAGAAACATTTTGTTTCGGTATCCTCTCGTCAAGAAAATCTTGTTTTCATTTTTGATTAGTATCGTTTTCCTCTTGGGACGCTATATTCCCTTGCCCAATGTAGCTATTTCACAAACAAGTTTGGAAGCAGACTCTTCTTTGGAAGTAGCTTCTGCCCTATCTGGTGGGAGTTTGGCCAATATCGGCCTCTTTTCCCTAGGTTTAGGACCATGGATGTATTCCATCATCTTGAATAGGGTCTTTGCACTTGGTCGAAAACGTCCAGCTGGAGGAAACTTGCAACAACAAAAGCAATTGCTTGTCATGCTAGTTGTTGCGCTCATTCAAGGGTTGGGAATTGCCCTTACGCTGACCTATGTAGAACCTACCTCTGTTCAGCTGATTGCAACGGCTACGGTTGTATTGGTAACAGGCTCCTTTGTCCTCATGTGGTTAGGGAATTTGAATGCAGCGTATGGCGTGGGTGGACCGACCTTGATCATGTTTTTAAGCATTATCGTTTCCCAGTTTCGGGTTGTTCCAGTCTTTGCAACTGTCCTAGCAGGCCCTAAGGCCTTGTATGCACTGTTTATCCTTGTTTGGACCTTAGTGAGTATCTATGTGACTGTTGTCTTTGAGAAGGCAGAATATCGCATTCCTATCCAAAGGGTATCCATCAATAGTGATATGGCTAAGAAAGCCTATTTGCCGATTCGCGTCAATCCTTCTAACGGAATGCCGATCATGTATGCCTATACCTTTTTGGCGTTTCCTCAGTATTTTTTAATTTTGTTGTCATACTTTTTAAAAAACAATTCTCTGTTGCAGTATGGTGTTTATTTCACGACACGAAACGAGATTGGGATAGGAATCTATGTGTTACTAGTGCTCTTGCTATCGTATAGCTTTGCATTTGTCAATTTAGATCCACTTTCTATTGCCAAAGGATTTCGAGCGTCTGGGGACTATATAAAAAATATCCGCCCTGGCAAGCCTACTCAGCTATATTTGACACGCTACATTCGCTTTTTTGGTATCTTCAGCGGTGTCATTACGGGGATTCTACTCAGCACTCCCCTTATTCTCTTCTTACCGGAGCAGGAACTGCAGATTATTACTCCTTTGTCTGGAATTTTTATGATGATGACAGGGATGATCTTGATGATCCGTGAAGAAGTATTTACATCGCGCTTACGGCGTAAATATACAGAATTATTTGAAGGAAATTAGAAAGATGTTTCATTTTATTCCAGCCTGGTATGGACAAGGCAGACCTTGGTATGATCCGACAACTGCTTGGTATCGTGGCGTTTCTTCGATTCATTTTGATGATGCAATTAATCAGATGCGAATGTTTCAGCAGACAAATGAAGACATAGGGATGCTACTCTCAAATTATATGCCCAATCTTCGCTATTTTCTGCATCGTTATGATTTGTTTGAAGTCCCTTATTGGTCTGTATTTGACGAGATTCAACATACCCATCATATCCAGCCACGGATGCTTGATTTTAAGGAATTTCAGTGGCCAGAAAATGTGGAGTTTGTCTATACAAATTTTTTAGTGCTTGTTCGGCGGGACAAAAAGCTATGGGCACATGTGGAATTTGGTGAAGAAGCACATTTGATTTATATCCAATTTTTTAAAGATGACAGACCATCAAAACGCTTGGTCTTTGATGACCGTGGTTTCTTATCAAGTATCGTATACTATGATGACCAAGGAAACGAGAACTATCAAGACTATCTAAATGCGACGGGAGACTGGCAGATTCGGGAAAATTTACAGACGCAGGAAGTGACTGTTAATCCTAGTGTAGCCCACCGTTTTCAGAAAGAACGCTATGGCTCGATTGCTGACGTTATCCAAGAAAAAGTAGCGGCCTATGTAACCAGATTAACAGTAGAAGATGTCTTAGTTCTAGCTTCCAGCCCACAACATAATAACCTAATCTTGCAAGCTAAAGGTTCGCATCGATTGATTCTATCGTATTTTGATGAGCGCTATCCTTTTCATCAGATGGAGCAAATAGCGCAGGATACAGCTCTAGCTGATTTGGTGGTGGTAGATAGACAGAGGAGCAAGGAACGATTGCAAGAAGCTGTTTCTACGCCCATTGAGCATATTTCTCTCTTTGACGCTCGCTTGAATCTTGGAAAAAGCCAGCGTTTTCGTGAATTATTTCTCTATTTCTTGATGGATGATCTGGAAGAAAATGTGTTGTTGCAGTATTTGGATCAGATTGCCCCATTTATGAATGAGCATGAAGATGTTCATCTGAAATTAATTAGTTACCAGACAGACCCAGCCCAAGAAGAAGCAAAACAAGATTGGCTTGAGGAAGTGTTGGCTCGTTATGAACTAGAATTTTTCCAATTGGAAACGGAGGAAGAACAGGCTGAGGCTTTTGAAGACGATGATGAAGAGGTAGAGATAGAAGCGAAGCGAGTGAGTATAGAATTTCTACGATCAGATTTAGATATTATGAGCTCCCTAGAAGAAAGTCGTCTGATTATTGATGTGACAAGTGAGCCTGATTTATATACCCAGATTGCAGGAATCAGTGCAGGAATTCCACAGATTACTATCCAATCAACGGAGTTTGTCGAACATTTGAAAAATGGTTATCTGCTCTCTCATCCGTCTGAACTAAGTCTTGCTTTGCACCATTATTTAGTCGGCTTACGGAATTGGAATGAATCCTTGATGTATGCCGCTCAAAAAATCGCCTCCTACACCAGTGGTAGTTTGGTAGAAAAAATAAAACAAAGTATAGGATATCATGAGTAAAAAAAAGATTAGATTGCTCCAAATCGGTCATCACAATTGGCAGGATGAGGCAGAAATTCCAGAAAATATAGATTGGATTTACTTGCAACCGCAAGAAATTCTTTCTTTTTTACAGGCAGAAAATAAGAAGCTAGAAGCTCGTTATCAAAAAGAAAAAGCGAAGTTTCCTAAAAAGAAGGATATTAAGCGAAGGAAAGTCAAAGTAGATGGCATCATTTTAACTGAGCCGGATTATCCATCAGAACTATTGCTATTGGACACCGTTGTAGAACCTTACCATGTCTTTTTTCCGAAAGATCTAGCGACAAGTGATCCTATTTTACAGGAATTTCTTTTTCGAAAATTAGGACAACAAGCAGACTTTTCAGATAAACCTTCTATACTTCGGACTTTTTCCAAAATTTTCTTTGGTGGGCAATTCGGACAAAAAATAGGAATTTCGAGTTTTGGTGTTCAAGCAGAGTCTGAAAAATACCTTTCTCATTATGAGGGAAATCATTATCTTGTCCTAGATGGGGAGTATGGGGAAGACTACCGAGTGATTGGCTCCTTTTTGTATGGTGTACCGATTTATAAAGATGTGCAAGTGGAGCTATGGCAGGAATTTGTCAAAGAAGCCAGTTGTGATGTAAAAATTCAGGTCAAGTATATTGCAGACGGATCCTTGGGTGATATTGTGGAAGAATGGGAGTTTGAAGGGGATGAATTGCAAGAACCAAATGCTATTGACAGCGATTACAATGGCTCGCTTTCAGTTAGCATTTTAGCAAGAGGTAAAGGATTTTTAAAAATAGGTCCCTTACATTATCGCTGGGGGAGAGCAGGTTTTGGTCAATTTAGTCTAGGTGGCCAACGTTTTTGTGATTCGGAACGTAGAGAGTTTAACTATTTCTTTCATCCTGGAGATTTTAAACCACCTTTGTGCGTCTATTTTTCAGGTTTCCGTACAGCGGAAGGTTTTGAAGGATATGGCATGATGAGAAATTTAGGAACTCCAATGCTATTGATCTGTGATCCACGTTTAGAAGGTGGCTCGTTTTATATGGGGACTGGAGAATTTGAAGCAGCCATTTCAGCAACTATTAACCAATGCTTGGCTTATCTTGGTTTTTCTAATAAAGAGTTGATTCTATCAGGGATGTCAATGGGAACCTTTGGTGCTACCTATTATGGAGCAGATTTAGATCCACACGCAATCATTTTATCTAAGCCTATTTTTAGTTTGGGACGGACAGCAGCTTTAGAAAAAACCATCCGTCCAGGTGGCTTTCCCACGTCACTCGATTTGTTACTACATTTTGAAGGTGATTTATCCGAAGAAGCACAAGTGCGCTTTAATCAGCGCTTCTGGAATAAAATCAAATCGGGTCACTATACGAATACAAAATTTTTTATTGCTTATATGAAAAATGATGATTATGACCATGCGGCCTTTCAAAACTTAATGGAATGCTTTGCTCATACGGATGTGCAAGTTGTCGGAAAAGGCTGGATTGGTCGACATTTGGATGGCTCTAGTGAAACCATTCCTTGGTTTTTAAATCAATATCAAAAGGTATTACAGAAAGATTTTGGTAGAGGAGAAACGTGATGAGATATCGCATTTACTGGGGGAAAATAGGGCTAGAGACCTATTTAACAGGCTCGGTTATCATTCCGAGGAATAAGACGATTCAGATTGAAAATATCCTCATTCCACCTGGAGCAATTATGTATAAATGGTCATCTTCGAAAAATTACCAAGCAGCTAGAGAGCAAGCGAATCTGCCCTTGCTAACAAGAGGAGCAACCTATCATCTACATTTTTCAGCAGAGACGATTCCTGCACAGAGCATTTATCTTCGGGTGAATTTTTACGACCGATTTCAAAAAGCCGTTGATTTTGTAATCTTGAAATCTTCTGATGAATCCTTCACCTACCCTCCTGAAGCCTACTATTATGATATTGAGTTAGTCAATGCGGGCTGTACGAAGATGCTGTTCCGTTATTTGGAAGTAGAAGAGGTCAAGACTGAAATAGACCTGAGAGCGCCTAGTTCGCTAAATGTTTTATTCTGGGATAAAAAGGCAGATGAGGACTTGGCTACTAGTTTGTATGCTGGGCAGGCAGATACGCTTATTTTGACCGAGGGAGCGGCCACGCTTTATTTTGATGAAAAAAGTCTAGAAAAAGTCGAGCAGTTTATCGTCGCTCATCCTAAAGCTTCCATTTCTTTTATTGGAAGTGGTCCATGTGGGAATTTTGCAGCTCTCTATCATGCCATGTATTTTGAGTTGGGCAAGGCCTATGTGACAGATGATATGTATCCAAAAGAAGAGTATGACAGGATAATGTCGCAGATTTTTGATGAGACAATTGATGTTGACCGATTTTTAAGTCGTCTATCTTATGAAGATAAAGTGATTTGGTATGAGGAGTTGGGCAAACAGGACACTCTATCTTTTATAGCACCTAGTATGAATGCAGTAGATTATGCGCTGCAGCTCCCTTTGACCTATTAAGCAGAAAGCTGGAAGAAAGAAATAATGAAACAAAATTGGTTTTCGTTGGACTATTATCGTTTGAAACGATTGAAAAGGATATTGAAAAAAATCAATGCCAGAAGTACTGAAATGGCGGCTTTGACAGATAGAGAATTACAGAAGAAAACAACTGAATTTAGAGAGCGCCTTGCTCAAGGAGAGAGTTTAGATAGTCTGTTGCCGGAAGCGTTTGCGGTTGTTCGAGAGGCTGATAGACGGGTTTTGGGGATGTTTCCCTACGATGTCCAAGTGCTTGGAGCGATTGTTCTCCATGAAGGAAACTTAGCTGAAATGAAAACTGGAGAAGGCAAGACCTTAACGGCTACGATGCCTCTTTATTTAAATGCCCTGTCTGGGCGTGGAGCCATGCTTGTTACGACAAGTGGCTATCTGGCCAAACGTGACGGGACAGAAATGGGAGAAGTATTTCGCTTTTTGGGCTTGACGGTTGGAATTACTGAGGGAGATGAGTCTAAGAAGAAATTAACAGCCAAACGCAAGCGCCAAATTTACCATTCGGACATTGTCTATACAACGAATGGAACCTTGGGCTTTGATTATTTGATTGACAATTTAGCAACCTCTGCTCAGGGAAAGTACATGCGAGATTTTCACTATGCTATTATTGACGAGGCAGATGCGGTCTTGTTAGACACGGCTCAGACTCCTCTGGTCATCTCTGGCTCACCTCGTCTTCAGTCCAATTTATTAACTTTTGCGGATAATTTTGTTCTCAGCTTGACCAAAGGGGAAGACTATATATTTGAAGAGGATAAAAAAGAGATTTGGCTAACTCAGAAAGGGATTGATGTCGCAGAAGCCTATTTTTCAGTGAAGAATTTCTTTAGTCTTGAAAACTTCGACTTGGTTCGTCGCGTCACCTTGGCCTTAAAAGCCCACTACCTGTTTGAAAAAGGGAAAGATTACGTGGTGGATCCTGGAAAGGATGGAGAAGACGAGGTTAAATTACTGGATCTTGGAAATGGACGTATCTTAGAAGGGACCAAGCTTCAAGGTGGGCAACATCAAGCTTTAGAAGCTAAGGAGCGCGTGAAAATCACCGATGAGACTCGGGCAATGGCCTCGATTACCTATCAAAATTTATTTCTCAAGTTTCCTGTCTTGGCCGGGATGACTGGTACGGGGAAGACGGTGGAAGATGAATTTGTGGAAACCTATAACATGGAAGTTATCCGCATACCGACTCATCGCCCCATTCTACGAGAAGACCGTAAGGATAAGATTTATACCACCTTGCCTGAAAAAATTACGGCCTCTATGCAGCTCATCAAGCAGCTCCATGCGATAGGGCAACCCATGTTGATTGTGACTGGTTCGGTCAGAATGTCGGAATTGTACTCTGAAATCCTTCTAATGGAATCCATTCCGCATAGTGTGCTCAATGCCCACAATGCAGCCAAAGAAGCACAGATGGTGGCCGAGGCTGGTCAATTAGGGGCTGTGACCGTTGCGACAAATATGGCAGGAAGGGGAACAGATATCAAGTTGGGGGAAGGCGTAGCAGAATTAGGTGGTCTCGCAGTTATTGGAACTGAACGCATGGCTAATGAACGTATGGATTTGCAGATGCGGGGACGTTCGGGACGGCAGGGAGATCCTGGCTTCAGCCAATTTTTTGTCTCCCTTGAAGATGATTTGCTCATCAAGCACGGAGGCGACTGGTGCCAGAAGTATTTTAAAAAGCATAAGGACGCATGTGACCCCTTGTCGCCTAAACAATTGTCCAATCGCAGGTTTGATAGGTATCTGACCCAAGCTCAAGCTAAGAGCGAGGCAGTTGGTCGCAGTTCACGGCAGACGAGCTTGGCCTATGATGACAGTGTCAAAGTTCAACGCGAGACTATTTATGCCCAACGCAATCGTCTGATTTACGCTAACCAGGATGAGTTTCACTTGCTGGATGTCATCACTGGGGTGATTGACGATTTTCTTGCACAGGAGGAAAGCTTGAGTGAATTTGTTGTCAAACGCTTTATCTTTGATAACCTCTCCTACCATAGTCCTATGATTCACCAACCAGTTGATTATCAGAATCCTCGGCAAGTTCGCTCTCATTTGTTGCGGATTGCACAGGAAGAATTGGAACGCAAGAAAGAATTTCTCAAGCAGGATTTTGCCCAGTTTCAACGTGTGTCTATCCTGAAAGCTATTGATGAAGCTTGGATTGAGGAGGTGGATTATTTGCAGCAGCTAAGAGTAGTTGTTACTGCACGATCAACTGCTCAACGCAATCCAATTTTCGAATACCATCGGGAGGCTTTGGAATCGTACAATCGTATGAAACAATCTGTTTATCAATTGGTCGTACGGCATGTTCTCTTGAGTGAAGTTTCCTATAATAAAAAACAGGAAGTTCAGATTTATTTCGCATAAGAAAGAAGAAAAAATGACAGTTTATAATATCAATTTAGGAATTGGCTGGGCTAGCAGTGGCGTTGAATATGCCCAAGCCTATCGTGCCACTGTTTTTCGAAAAGTTGGCATAGAGGCAAAATTTATTTTTACAGACTTTTTTAGCCAAGACAACATCTGTGATTTGACCCGCAATATTGGTTTTCGTGATGAGGAGATTATCTGGTTGTATACCTATTTTACCGATATCAAGGTTGCACCAACAACCGTTACGATAGCCGATATTCGAAATGAACAGAGTAGGACTATTCTCCGAGAAGAAACAGACAACTCGATTACTCGCCTCTTTTTTGGTGAGAATGATTTTTTAACAATCTACCATAAAGGGAGTGATTCAGAGCTTGTTCGTTGTGTGGAAATCGTGTCAAAGGGGCATTTGGTTCGCAAGGATTTTTATACTTATACTAAGGTTTTTAGTGAGTATTACGCTCCCAAGGAAAATACAGCTACCTTATATCAGCGTAGTTTTTTCAATGAAGACGGTAGCCTTGCCTATGATGAAATGATTGGAGAAAACCAATCCATTTACCGTTTGTCAGATATGATTTGCTACTCTAAGGAAGAATTCATGGCCCATTTTATGAAGTCATTGCATCTAACAACGAAAGATGTTGTCATTTTAGACCGTTCAACGGGTGTGGGTCAGGCAGTATTTGCCAATCATGAACCCGCAAAACTAGGTGTCGTGGTGCATGCAGAGCATTACAGTGCAAATACGGTAACAGAACATACAATTTTATGGAATAACTTTTATGATTACCAATTCACTTACTCAGATGAGGTTGATTTTTTCCTAGTTGCTACCGAGCGTCAAAAGGAAACCATGGCAACACAATTTGCGCAATTTGAAGGCCGAAATCCAGTGATCTGGACGATTCCAGTTGGTAGTTTAGAGCAACTGCGCCAACCAGAAGTAGTGAGAAAGGCGTATTCTACAGTCACGGCTTCTCGCCTAGCAGCAGAAAAGCATATTGATTGGCTAATCAAAGCAGTTATCAAGGCTCATGAGCAAATACCAGAACTCACATTTGATATTTATGGGGCAGGTGGAGAAGAGCAAAAACTTCGTGAGTTGATTTCGAAGGGCCAGGCAGGCAGTTATATTCAGCTGAAAGGTCATAAAGACTTAGCAGATGTCTACCAAGAATACGAGGTTTACTTGGCTGGATCAACCAGTGAAGGTTTTGGACTGACGCTTCTTGAGGCAATCGGTTCTGGACTGCCTATCATTGGATTTGATGTGCCTTATGGTAATCAGACTTTTGTGAAGGAAGGAAAAAATGGCTTTTTAATCCCTAAATACGATACAAACCAAGAGTCAGAGATCGTAGCTGCTTTTGCAGATAGGATTGTGGCTCTATTCCAAAAACAAGATTTAGGAACTTTCCAACAGGTTTCTTATCAGGTGGCAGCAGACTACTTAACGGTAAACGTCGAAGAGAAGTGGAAACAACTGATAGAGGAGATGACGCATGATTAACCTATTTGACCATTATCACCAACAGAGTTGGGATTTGCATTTTTCACTTTTAAGAGCCGGGTACACACATCCTACCGTAGTCATTCAAGACGATGGCTTTTTACCGGAAGATGTAACGTCACCGTATTTGTACTTTACAGGTTTTTCAGAAGCAGAAGGTCGTCCCTTATACTTTAATGACTTGCCGCTACCGCGTTTTTGGGAAATTCGTTCAACAAACCGGCAGGCAGAAGTGTTTGACTTACATGAGAAAAAAGCGATTATTCATTTTTCTCCTGCACATTATAATCGTTTGGTTAAAACAGTAGATTGGTTAGATAGCAAGGGAAGAGTACGTTTTATCGATCGTTATAATCGCTTCGGAGCTCGATTTGCTCAGACAACCCTTTCTGAGCAAGGTGAATCTATAAAAACCAGTTATTACAATCGCAAGCAGCAGGAAGTTATTGTCGAACATCATGCAACAGGTAGCATCTTACTGCAAGATGGAGGGAAACAGCATATTTTTGCCAATAGAGAGCAGTTTGTGGCCTACTATTTGCAGGTGGCAGGTTTTGACTTGGATCGTATTTTTTATAATTCACTCTCTACGCCATTTTTTGTAACTCTGTCGCTGGCAGGGGCTGGAGAGGATATTCTCTTTTGGCAGGAACCAATCGTAGATGACATTCCAGGAAATATGCGGTTCTTATTTGATCAATCACCACGTACAACAAAGGTCGTGGTACAAGATAAGGCAACCTATGAAAAGATGCTCCCACTTTTGACAGAAGCCCAGCGTGAGTGCGTGTCGTATGTCGGCTTCCTGTATCCATTTAAGGAAGAGAGAGAATTGACAAAGGATGCGCTTATTTTAACCAATTCAGATCAAATCGAACAGCTAGAATTTCTCATTCAAGCCTTACCAGACTTGCAATTCCACATTGGAGCCCTGACAGAAATGTCTGGAAAATTGATGCACATGGGAGAGTATCCAAATGTTCAATTGTATCCAAATATAACGGTAGATAAAGCGAGAGAATTGCTGGAAAAAAGTAGGATCTACCTGGATATCAATCATCATGAAGAGATTTTATCGGCCGTCAGAGCAGCCTTTGAGCAACGGACATGGATTTTTGCCTTTAACGAGACTGTTCATCACAGGCAGTATGTAGCACCCCAGCTGGTCTTTCCAGCAGTAGATGTGTCTGCTATGGTTGCACAATTGAAATCTTGTTTGGAGCAGCCAACCTTTAGATACGAACTCTTGCAAGCGCAAGATCGACAAGCGAATGTAGCAAGCGAAGCAGATTATCAGAATCTTTAAGCTTCTGATACTTCTAACAGATACACCTTGCTCGCCAAACATCAGCATCTTTCGTCGTTCCCTTACCTTGCTGAACTGTTTAAAAAAGCAAATGTTTTTTCTGTAATAGTTATCAATTGTTGCAACTACCTATGGCTTCGTGTCCAATCAGATTTTGACTCTTATACTCAATGAAAATCAAAGTTAGCATTTTTGCGATTTTCTTAGATGGTTTGAGCATAAACTTCCTTTTTCTATCACTAGTCATTTCGTTTACTGAGAAAGTCTCCATTGAGCTCACTCGAATCCTTATATTTTTATACCCAAGAATGAATGGATATAGACATGATATGGGAGTGAGACAAAAATCGGTATTTCTCAGAAATCAATTTACTTCCCTTCTCTTTACTTCTGGGTTCGGGCTAAACTACTCCACTGGATTAGTTTACTACCCCCACCGCAAAGTTGACTAGCTTTCACAATTGAGAATTGTGAAAGGTTGGAAATAGGGCTAGCAAAGAAATGCTCGCTAGCCCCCTTTAATAGCATGTTGAACTATCAATGTTTTACAAACCAGACAAACCCCGCTTTCAAATTTTTAGGCTCAGGTATTAATAGTCACTCTCCTGACTATTGATATAAATCAAACTATTAAAGCTATAAACGAAGCAAAGCTGGACACTTTGGTCTCACTCCCGGTACAACAAAATGGCTATTTTTGAAATTAATACTCAATGAAAATCAAAAATAGCTACTTCGTCATATAAATATCTATTCTCTAAGAAAATAGATTAAACGAAGTGATCTAAAGGCGATACATTCAAAATAAGGGAGGTTGCTTGCGACCGTACTATTTAAGAAAGTATCCCAAAGTGCTAACTTTGATTTTAACTGAGTATAAATGAGTCTTATAGAGTATTAGACAACAAGAAAAGCGAATAGGTGTCGTTTTCTGTCAATCAGAATCTACACTTATCCGCTTTTTATGGTCATACTTGGATGTTTGTTTTGCTATCTTTATTTTTTTACATCCACATCCTTTATAATGTCAATCGCTTCAATTTTGATGTCTGTTTTGGGGTTGTCTTTTTCATCTGTTTCAGTCGCTGCGATGGTATCCACAACGTCCATGCCTTCAATGACTTGTCCAAAGACCGTATAACCACCGTCTAGGTTTGGATTTCCACCGTTTTTATAGGCTTCCTTGATTTTAGCGGGGTATTTACTAGCATCTAGCTGTCCAGAAGTATCTTTGGGATTTTGATTAATGAAGAACTGGCTACCATTAGTATTAGGACCAGCATTTGCCATGGATAAAGCGCCACGAATATTGTAGAGGAAGGCAGATTGTTCGTTCATAAAGCCACGTCCTTTATCAATACTTTCATCTTTGCCAGCCCAAATGGATTCTCCGCCTGTACCATTTCCTTGAGGATCCCCCCTTGAATCATAAATCCATTGATGACACGGTGGAAAATCACTCCATTGTAATAGCCTTCTTTGGCATGAGTCAGGAAATTTTCAACGGCCAAGGGAGCTTGCTCTGGGAAGAGTTTCAACTTGATATCGCCTTGACTTGTCTTGATGAGGACAGCCGCTTCATTGTCTGCAATTTCCGTTGTCAATTGTGGGAAAGTCGCATCAGGATTGTTAATAGCGTAAGCCAAATCCTTGGCATATTGACTGGCAGCGGTTGTGTCAGAGCTTGCGGCTGGGGCTGATGAAGGAGTTGAAGAAGTTGTGGTTGTAGAGTTAGTCGTACAAGCTGTTAGAATGAGGCTTGTAGCAAGCGCAAGTAATAGTCGTTTTTTCATAAGATTCCTTTCCGATTCATAGATTAGTCCTATTGTAGCATGAATTGCTCTCTTTTTCAAAAATCGCATAAAAGGAGTATTTTTGAGTAAAATTTGCTATACTAATAATATAAAAATTGAAAGGTGGATAGGGCTATGGGTACATTACCAATGATTCCTGTTTGGTTTTTGTTAGTCTTTACGGTTGTTATTGGAATGATCCTATGGCGACTGGGCAGCTCTCTTTTTGAAGCTCTACGAAACAATGCTTCGCCTAAGGAGGTTTTGCCTGCTAAGCTGATTGGCAAACGAACGCATGTGCATGGCAATGAGGGAGCCTATACTGCTTACTATGTCACCTTTGAATTCGACACTGGTGAGCGCAGGGAATTTCGGGTGAAAAGCCAAATCTATGCCCTATCCGCTGAAGGTGACAAGGGTGAATTAGCCTTCCAAGGGACACGGTTTCTTGACTTTAAGAGGCTTGACTAGGAAATGTGGCAGAAATAGATAATAAGTGAGGTAGAATACGATATGACAGTAGAAGAGCAGGTAAGAGAACTTTATAAGGACCATGCTCGGATGCCCTATATTGCTCCAGACCGTGATTTAGCGACATGGTTACTGGATGCCAAGCCTGTTCCCAAGCGGAATATGGAACCTTTAACAGACGGATTGTTAGCAGGGGATATCATCCTTTTGTGGCGAATTCAGTTTGATACCTTTACAACGGATTCCGTTTTTCCTAAATATTTTGAATATACTTACGGCATTGATGCGGCTAAGCATTTGGCAGATTTGGTGAAGAATGGCTACGCCGCTGTCGAAACAGCCTTTGATTCGCTGGATCATGTCAATGCGACCATGAAGAAAAACATGCTCAAAACAAAGAGTGTTACAGGTCTATCTAAAATGAGGTCAGCAGATTTGGATGTTGCTTTAAAAGAGCAGTTTTCGGAAGAAGAATTAGCACAATTCTTCAGTGTTCGCGGCTATAAACTGACAACTAAGGGAGAAACAGTCCTTGCAGCACATTCTGAGGTGATTGACCGTCATCCCAAGAAGAAATTTTAAGGATTGAGACTGTTCAAAGACAAGTTATTTAGTCATATATGAAGAGAAAAGGAGAAAAGAGTATGCAAAAACGATTAATGCGTGATCGATATGATGTAAAAATTGCAGGAGTATGTGCGGGAATTGCCAAGTATTTTGACTTGGATCCAACTCTTGTGCGTGTGATATGGGGAGTTTTAGCCTTTGCCTATGGCTTTGGTGTCATTCCTTATTTAATCTGTTGGTGGGTGATGCCAGTTGATAATGGGCAAGATGATGATCAGGAGATTCTTTTTTAAACAGAAATGGATGTAATATTGTAAATTACAATATGATGACAGAAAAGACAATCAGATGACAACTATTTCTTTTTGTAACAGTCAAAATACAGTTTCATGAAAAAGGCTTAAAAGGCCTTTTTTGTTTTCAAAATTATGGTAAGATGGTCTCTATCACAAAAGAAAAGGAAGAAATGATGTCTTTAAACGTAACGAAAAAAACACTCTTATTCTCAACTCTTGCTTTGTCGCTTTTTACTGCGACTGCTCAAGCAGATGAATTGCTGCCAGTTTGGACAGCTCGCTCGGTCGAGGAAATCAAAGCAGATATCTTAGCAAAGAAAGATAAGCAAACCTACACGATTCAGTATGGGGATACGCTTAGCACGATTGCTGAGGCTATGGATATCGATATGACGGTCTTAGCAAATATCAATAAGATTGCCAATATCAATTTGATTTTTCCAGAAACTGTCTTGATAGTCCAAACCGATGCGCGCCAAGAAGTAACGGCTATTGAGATTCAGTCGCCTCAAGGTGAAAACACTGAGGAACAGGTAACGACTAAAGTCGATTTAGAGAAGCAGGAGGTGGTTGTCAATGATCAAACAATCCCTGTGGAGGACTTAACAGAGCCAATAGAAACTCCACAAAAAGCTCCTGTTTCAGAGGCTCAGGAGTCAACTGCCCCAACTACTATACAAAATGAAGAAGCTGGCACATCGCTACCTGTAGCAGAAGCCGTAGAATCGCAAGAGGAAGTCGCTTTTTCTTCCCCAGTAGAGGAAAATCCTGCCCCAGCTCAGGGAACAACTGATCCAACTACTGTACAAAATGAAGAAGCTGGCACATCGCTACCTGCAGCAGAAGCCGTAAAATCACAAGAGGAAGTCGCTTTTTCTTCTCCAGTAGAGGAAAATCCTGCCCCAGCTCAGACTTCGACAGACTTCACTAGCATTGCGGCGGCAAATCCTGCTAATGCAGGACTTAAGCCACAGACTGCAGCATTCAAGGAAGAAGTAGCTAGTCTCTATGGCATTACCTCGTTTAGTCTCTATCGTCCAGGTGATGGTGGTGATCATGGTAAAGGTCTCGCAGTTGACTTTATGGTTGGCAATGACGCTGCGCTAGGAGACCAGGTCGCCAACTATGCGATTCAACAGATGACCAGTAAAAATATCTCGTACATTATTTGGAAACAACGCTTTTATGCCCCTTATCCAAGTATCTACGGACCGGCTAATACTTGGAATCTGATGCCTGATCGTGGCAGTATCACAGAAAATCACTTTGATCACGTTCATGTGTCGATGAATCCCTAAATAATTTATACTTGTAAACTCTCCAATCAACTCGACTTGTTGGAGAGTTTTTGCGATCAAGCCAATACTAGACCTACTAGTAAAGTATGGTATAATAGAAGCATGGCAAGACAAAATCAGACAAACAGAGGGCGGAACACGCGACGCCCAACAAAGGGTGAATTAGCCCGACAAGAAAAAATCAAATCCATTTTACTTCGGTTCCTAGCTGTTATTTTTCTCCTTTTTGCCGCAAGCAGATTAGGAGTTTTTGGTGTGACAGCCTATAATCTTTTTCGATTACTAGTTGGAAGTACGACCTACCTGTTGATTGTGGCTTTAGTTCTCTATCTTTTCTTTTCCTCCAAACTAAGGCAAAGAGAAGGAATGATTTCGGGTTTCTGGCTGGTATTCGCTGGAATTTTACTGGAATATCAAGCCTATTTTGATCTTTTATATAAGAAAAAAGATCTGCTACACCATACCTTTCAACTAGCCCTATCAGAGCTTTCTGCCTTTCGAGTAAAGGAATTCTTGGGCGGTGGTCTGCTAGGTGGCGGTCTGTATGTGCCCGTTTCTTTTCTATTTGCAACGCTAGGTACTTTTTTCATCGGTGCACTCTTGATTGCCTTGGGGCTGTTTTTCATGAGTCCGTGGTCAATTTATGATTTGGCAGATGGTGCAGTTTATTTGCGGGACAAATACCGAGAGGGAGCAGCGATTCGGGCAGAAAAGCGTGCTGTAAAGGCAGAAGAAAAAGCGCTGCGCCAAGCAGAGGAAGAAGCCAAACGATTGGTAGAAGAACAAAATGAGCCAGTAGAGCTTGAATTTTTTGAACCAGCAGAACGTCTTCCAGTTGATAGAGAGACAGGTGAAATCCTCGAAGCAGAAGAACGAGAGATTCCAATATTAGCAGAAGAGCGCGTCGAATCCTTTGAGGATGACTTCCCTGTCTTGTTAGCTGATGAAGAAGAAATCTTCGAAGAACCAAGAGCAGAAGAAATTGCGCTTGACTTCAAGCCGAAAGCCCAATTGGCCTACAAATTACCGACAATTGATCTTTTTGCACCAATAAAAGTTAAAAGTCAAGCCAATGAAAAGAAAATCGTCCGTCAAAATATCAAGGTCTTGGAAGATACCTTTGCAAGTTTTGGAATCAAAGTAGTGGTTGAGCGGGCAGAAATCGGTCCATCAGTAACCAAATATGAGGTGAAGCCTGCCGTTGGTGTGCGGGTGAATCGGATTTCGAATTTGGCAGATGATTTGGCCCTAGCCCTTGCGGCCAAAGATGTGCGGATTGAAGCACCGATTCCAGGAAAATCTTTGGTCGGTATTGAAGTGCCAAACTCTGAAGTTGCGATGGTACCGTTTAGAGAATTATGGGAACAAGCAAAAACTTCTCCGACTAAATTATTGGATATTCCACTTGGTAAGGCAGTAAATGGCTCCGTACGTTCCTTTGATTTGGCTCGTATGCCACATCTATTGGTCGCTGGTTCAACAGGCTCAGGAAAATCTGTTGCAGTTAATGGGATTATTGCTTCTATTTTGATGAAAGCAGGACCAGATCAGGTGAAATTTATGATGATTGACCCCAAAATGGTCGAATTATCGGTGTATAATGATATTCCTCATCTTCTGATTCCCGTTGTGACTAATCCTCGGAAAGCTGCGCGAGCACTCCAAAAAGTCGTAGATGAAATGGAAAAACGCTATGAACTCTTTAGCCATTTAGGTGTTCGGAACCTCGAAGGCTACAATACAAAAGTTGCAGAATTTAACCGTAACTCAGATGAAAAACAGATTCCTCTGCCCTTGATTGTGGTCATTGTAGATGAGTTAGCAGACTTGATGATGGTAGCCAGCAAGGAAGTAGAAGATGCTATTATTCGTCTGGGACAAAAGGCGCGGGCGGCTGGTATTCACATGATTCTCGCAACCCAGCGTCCATCGGTTGATGTCATCTCTGGTTTGATTAAGGCAAATGTTCCGTCTCGGATTGCCTTTGCTGTATCAAGTGGAACAGATAGCCGCACGATTTTGGATGAAAATGGCGCAGAGAAATTATTAGGTCGAGGTGACATGCTCTTCAAGCCGATTGATGAAAATCATCCTGTCCGCCTACAAGGATCCTTTATTTCAGATGATGATGTTGAAGCGATTGTGAGCTTTATCAAACACCAAGCAGAAGCTGAGTATGATGAGTCCTTTGACCCTGGTGAAGTAACAGAAGGAGACTTTGAGGGTGGAGCAGGTGATAGCGGTGGTGATCCGCTCTTTGAAGAAGCAAAAGCCCTAGTTATTGAAACGCAAAAAGCCAGTGCTTCTATGATTCAGCGTCGTTTATCGGTTGGCTTTAATCGTGCAACCCGCTTGATGGAAGAATTGGAAGCTGCAGGCGTGATTGGTCCTGCGGAAGGAACGAAACCAAGAAAGGTATTGGAAGCGCAATGATGCCATTAGACACCCTACATCATATTGCCATTATCGGTAGTGATTACCAAAAGACAAAAGAATTTTATGTCGATAAACTAGGCTTTGAACAATTAGATGAGCATATCCGACCAGAAAAGAATGATATTCTCTTCAACGTTCGCAAAGGAAATCTGGTACTCGAAATCTTTATTAAACCAGATGCCCCTAAACGCCCACCCATGCCGCAACCAGAACACACAGGATTACGACACCTTGCTTTCAAAGTAGCAGATGTCGAAAAATGCTTGATGGAGTTTGAACGATTAAACATTCCTCATGAACCCTTACGCTATGATGACTTTGATGGCAGAAAAATGGCCTTCTTCTTTGACCCCGACGGCCTCCCCTTGGAGATACATGAATGAGAAAAAAACAGCCCAGTGGGCTGTTTTTTCACGAGCCAAGAAGTGAGCGAGCTGCCAGTATAGCAAAAGAAGTGGATGGCTGCTAGAACAGAATTGTCAATAAAAAAGCGCTCCTTCTTGGAGCGAGAACTTAGCTTTTCATGGTGAATAAGGCAATAACGAGTGCAAGATACATCAGGAAAGTGAGAATGAAACCTGCTCTCCAAAAGAACTTCAAAAAACGACGATAGGAAAATGTTCGTCTGCCAAATAAGAGAGAACAGGTGATGCCTAGTGCTAGAATCGATAAAGCCAATATCAAATGTGGCAAAAAGCTATGATAGTAGACCTTGTCTGAAACAAGATAGAATTCAAAAGCAAAGATAGGAAAGGCGATGTCGGCAAAATTCCAGCCTTTCTTGTGCAATTTAAATAGTTTTACCATTGAAATCGAAACGATTAAGGGAAGGACGATAAAGAGTACAGAAGCAAATTTCAAGAATATCATGGTTTTATTCTATAAAAAAAGTAAGAAAAAGTAAACATAAAGCTTGATTTTTAGCGAAAATATTGTATAATGAGAGGGTATGTGGAAAATCACATACTTGTGGGAGGTAAAAATCTGTCATTACCGCAAAAACCACAATAGGAGGATTTAAAGATGGCTAAAAAAGTCGAAAAACTTGTAAAACTTCAAATTCCTGCGGGTAAAGCTACTCCAGCTCCACCAGTTGGACCAGCACTTGGTCAAGCAGGGATCAATATCATGGGATTCACTAAGGAATTTAACGCTCGTACAGCTGATCAAGCTGGAATGATTATCCCAGTTGTAATCTCAGTATACGAAGATAAATCATTTACTTTCATCACAAAAACACCACCAGCTGCTGTTCTATTGAAAAAAGCTGCAGGTGTTGAAAAAGGTTCAGGTACACCAAACAAAACAAAAGTTGCAACAGTTACTCGTGCACAAGTACAAGAAATTGCTGAAACTAAAATGCCAGATTTAAACGCTGCAAACCTTGAGGCTGCAATGCGTATGATCGAAGGTACTGCTCGTTCTATGGGATTCTCTGTTGTTGACTAATCAATAACAGCCCACAACCCGCAAGACTTCATCATTTCTGATGAGTGACGTGGGAGATGAAAATCGATATGACCACATTACAAGGAGAATAAACATGGCTAAAAAAAGCAAACAAATGCGTGCTGCACTTGAAAAAATCGACAGTACAAAAGCTTACAGCGTAGAAGAAGCTGTAGTACTTGCAAAAGAAACTAACTTTGCAAAATTCGATGCAACTGTAGAAGTTGCTTACAACTTGAACATTGATGTTCGTAAAGCAGATCAACAAATCCGTGGTGCAATGGTATTGCCAAACGGAACTGGTAAAACTTCACGTGTATTGGTATTTGCACGTGGTGCAAAAGCTGAAGAAGCAAAAGCTGCTGGTGCAGACTTCGTTGGTGAAGATGACCTCGTTGCAAAAATCAACGGTGGTTGGTTAGATTTCGATGTTGTTATCGCAACACCTGATATGATGGCACTTGTTGGACGTCTTGGACGTGTCCTTGGACCACGTAACTTGATGCCAAACCCTAAAACTGGTACTGTAACAATGGATGTTGCAAAAGCAGTTGAAGAGTCTAAAGGTGGTAAAATTACATACCGTGCTGACAAGGCAGGTATCGTACAAGCAATCATCGGTAAAGTATCATTTGATGCTGAAAAATTGGTTGGAAACTTCAAAGCGTTCCACGACACAATTGTAAAAGCAAAACCAGCTACTGCTAAAGGTACTTACATGACTTCTGTGACAATCACTACGACACAAGGTGTTGGTATCAAGGTTGATCCAAATTCATTGTAAAAATAGATAAAGTCCTATCGGTTGATAGGACTTTTTTACATGCCATTTCTACTTCATCCAAAGGGAAATAATCTGGTCGGATTCTTCGAGGGTGAGGGTGTCAAGCACTTCTTGTTTTTCACTATCAAAATAGATAAGGCGATTATGAACGGTGAAGAGTAGTTTTCCATCTGTAGTATACTTGAAGTTTTTAAGGTGTGATGTACTAATCTCATGCGTGTCATTGTTTAGAATATGCGATACATCAGTAAATGTTGTTTCACCTGTATCTAGGTTAAGAGTAGAGAAAGACAATTTTAGAGTGCCGGACGCAGAGGAGTCATGGGTGATAAACAGACGATTGCCATCCTGATAGAGATAGTCAGGATTTTTTTCGTTCAAGTTGATAAATTCTGGTTGCATAGTCTGTAAATCAAGGACTAGGAGTCGATTATCTGCTACAGTCCCAATCGAATGCAAGGAGGCATAAAGTACCCCCTGAATGATGGTAGCCTGTGTAAATCGGGGAACACCTCCATCTAATTCAGAGAGTGTTTGATCCGAGATAAGGGAGAGGTCGGCTTCGTCTAACTCAAGTAGGTGGATAGTTGAGTCCTTAGCAAAAGCTAGTAAATAAATGCGATTACTTGCAACATTAAACGTTTGCATTCCATCGGTAAGGTGCTCAAAGGTTTTACTCTGGACTTCTTTTCCTTCCTTGTCAAATTGGGTGAGGTTATTGGCAGACCATGTATAGAAAAAGTTTTGACTACTTCCCATTCCAATAGTAGAAGCGTGCTTGGTCTTTTGTACCTGTGTTTTACCTGTATCAAAGTCGATGCTAAAAATAGCGGACGGAGGAGAAGATGAGTCCATTTCCTCTTTTCTATGTTGGAAGACAAGATAGCGTTTATCAAATGAAATAGCAGGATAGAGCGTCGTATTCGATGGAAGTTCAGAATGTTTGTCTTGTTTGATGACTTGGAGTTTATCGTTACGAATCTGGATGGCAGAGATAGACTGGGTACCAATAAGGTAGGCATCTGCTTGTTCTGTTAACGGAATTTCCGGTAGCTTAGCAGGTATAAGCTTGGAGATAACCAGGTAACCCAGTAGTCCAATAAAAGTGAAAATAATAGCTAGGATAAGTCGTTTACGGTTCATGCTACTTTACCTCCGGTACTTTTGACAATCTACTTTCTAAGGATAGTATAGCATATAAAAGATAGAAAAGAAAGCGTTTTCTGGTTTTTGCGTATCAAATAATTGACATTTTTCCTAAAATTTTATAAGGTTAATACGAAGCGAAAAGAAGGGAAGTCATAGATTATGTCAGAATATGTAAAACCTCAAGTATGGGCGTGGGCAGATCAAAATGAAAAACGAGGCGGAAATCGTCCGACAGCTGGAAGCCGATTTGAACAGGTCTTGCCACGAGGAGAACAGCCGTTACAAGTGTACTCGCTAGGAACTCCAAATGGGATAAAAGTCGCCATTATGTTAGAAGAGTTGAAAGAAGCAGGCGTAGCAAATGCAGGTTATGACTTGTTTCGTATCAATATCAGTCAAGGTGATCAGTTTGGTTCAGACTTTGTTGAGATCAATCCAAACTCCAAAATTCCTGCCTTAGTCGATCAATCAGGCAATGAAGATATTAAGGTCTTTGAATCGGCTCATATCTTGCTCTATTTGGCGGAAAAATATGGGCACTTTATCCCCGAAAATCTCCAAGATAAGACGGAGATGATGAATTGGCTTTTCTGGCAAACTGGAGCAGCCCCTTTTGTCGGAGGTGGTTTTGGTCATTTCTTCCATTATGCTCCAACTGCACAAGAATACCCTATTAACCGTTATACTATGGAAACCAAGCGTCAGCTGGACCTCTTAGATCAATTATTGGCAACTCGTCCCTATATCGCAGGAGATGATTATACTATTGCAGATATTGCGATTTGGTCTTGGTACGGTCGGTTGGTAGAGGGCAATCTCTATCCAGGTTCGGCAGCATTTTTAGATGTCAAGTCTTATAAATATCTAACAGAGTGGACAGAAAAAATTGCGGCTCGCCCAGCTGTTCAGCGTGGACTAGCGGCAGAGTATCGTCCAATATAATTTTAATGCTCGTCAAAAATTAACATCTGGCATCGTTAACTCACCTTGCTTCAACAGCCCAGTGGACTGTTAAAGGTCGGAAATAAAGCTAGCAAAGAATTGGTCGCTAGCCTCTTCTAATAGAATGTTGCTTTATCAACGTTTTACAAGCCAGACAACTACTACGTCAAACTGTTAAAGCTATAAAAGAAACGGGGCTGAACACTTTTTATACGTAATCTTCCAGATTACATTATTTTGAGGATGAGTGCATCGCGCTCATCCTGGTTTGTCTCAAACTCTCAGCTAACTTACGTTTCCCCTGTGGTCTTTAGGACTATCACCGTCCGCAATTCTCAATTGCAAGGGGCAATCTGCGCTCGTTCTATTTCCAGCCTTCCACAATTCTCAATTGTGGAAGCTAGTCAGATGTTGATTTTTATAGAGTACAAATAATGAAAGAAAAAATCACACAAGTTTCAGCTGAGCTTGTGTGATTTTGGCTTATCTTTCGTTTACCTTGTTTAAAATATACTCTTTTAAATTAGGGTATTTTTCCAGATTAAATTTACGTGAAAAGAGGTGACCGAGAGCAATTCCCTTATCAAGCTGCGCCAAGTCTGCTTCGGAATCTGTCCATTCATAGGGGCGTCCGTCCCACCAGTTGATATAACGAAGATTGCCTTGAAATTCATCAGGAATATCATTGACAGGTTCATAGTGGTAGATAGCGCTAAGCAGGTCGAGACGCTTGAGGACCATTGGCAAGTAGTACTCATCTGAGCAAAAAGTATGGTGGAAGTGTTTCTCGATGAAAGGGCGTTCCCTTAGAATGCTCATCAGGACTTCGTGATTAAAGGATTTCCACTGTGAAAAGCCATCAAAGCCCATTTCAGATCGTTTTCCATGTAATCGGTCTACCCGAAGCAAGGTCTGGATTTTCCGTTCGAATCGCTGGTAGAACTGTAGCAGTTTCCTTGGCAAAGGAGAGAGGGTGCGCGGAGTAATTTTCCGGAAAAAGTGGTAGTGTTCGACAGTGTGGTATAATTTGAACTGTTCTGCTTCTTCCTGATTGTAGCGGGTGATGAAAATCTTGTCCAACTTGTCAGCGAAGAAAGCATGAATCGTATCTTGTGACCGTAAGGGCAAATCAGTACCTGAAATGAGATGATAGAAGGCATAGGGGCCTTTTTCCGCGACAAATTGATAGAGTCGGAGCTCGCATTCGACAAGCGAGAAGTCTCCCCAGTAAACAGCCATTCGTGGCGTAAAATACACTGTAGAATGCTGGGCAACCGCTTGGATATGCTGAATATCATCGTCGCTCAATGGACTTCGTTTATCAATATGAATGAAGATGTCATTTCGTGGGTCATCTAATAAGGATATTTGGAAAGCCAATTGGTCAAATTTGTCATAAGCCATAATGAGGTAGGCATGTTTGTGCATAGAAGTGTATCCTTTAGGTGTAGAGAGTAGTTTAAAATTCATTTTATTCTACCTAAAATGTTCTGATTTTACAAGTCAAGACTAAAAGTTTATAATGAAGGAACGACAGAATTTAGAATGAAAGACAGAGTTATGACGGAAAATACAAAGACAAATAGTGCAACGCGACAGGAAAAATTAGCAAAGGGAGTTGCTTGGCTGACCGCTGGGGATTTTATCAGTCGTCTCTTGGGGATTGCTTATATTATTCCATGGTTTATGTGGTTGGGCAGTCATCGGGCAGAGGCGAATGCCTTGTTTAGTATGGGTTACCAAATTTATGCGATTTTTCTCTTGATTTCAACAGTTGGTTTACCTGCTGCAGTTTCGAAACAGGTTGCTAAGTATAATGTATTGGGTCGTGAAGATACTTCCTATTATCTGGTCAAAGAATTTTTGAAATTGATGCTATTGGTTGGAGCTGTTTGTGCAGGAATCATGTATCTTTCCTCAGGCCTTTTAGCAGAGTTATCGGGTTCTCGTGAGAAGCTCATACCAGTCATGTACAGTCTTGTACCTTCTTTGTTTGTTTTTCCGGTGATGAGTACCATTCGCGGCTTATTTCAGGGGCATCACAACATGATGCCGACAGCTGTTAGCCAGGTGATTGAGCAAGTCGTTCGAGTTATTTGGATTCTGACGAGTACTTTCTATATTATGAAGTTGGGTTCGGGTGATTATCTGCAAGCAGTTGTCTATTCGACATTTGGTGCTTTTGTAGGCATGCTAGCCAGTATGGGGATTTTAGTCTATCTACTGTATAAAGAGGGGTTACTACAGAAAATTTTCAGACCCAAACCTGCGTCCGTAACAATTGATATTCAATCATTGATTATTGAAACAGCCAAGGAGGCAGTTCCGTTAATTGTGATGGGAAGTGCCTTTCAACTGTTTCAAACGGTGGATCAACTAACCTTCATCAAAACACTAGAAAAGATTACAGACTACTCCAATTCAGAATTACTGGGGCTATATACCTATATGTTAGCCAACCCAAGTAAAATCACTATGTTGATTGTAGCGATTGCAGGATCTATTGGTAGTGTGGCCCTTCTCTTGATTACAGAGCATTTTGTGAAAAAAGATTGGAAAGGGACAGCAGAATTACTGGTCAACAATATTCAAATGCTATTGATGTTGATTATTCCCGCTATGACAGGCACCTTGCTTTTGGCACGCCCGATTTACACAGTCTTCTACGGTCCGGCAGAGCCGATTGCCATCTATCTCTTTATTGCCAATATTTATCTGATTTTCTTCCAAGGTCTTTATATGGTCTATAACGTCATGATTCAAGCCCTCTTTGAAAATCGAAAAGCTATTTTGTACTTTTTTATTGGCTTTGGGATAAAAATAGTGTTACAAATTCCCTTTTTATATCTATTCCAGGCTTATGGTGCACTTTTATCAACAGCGGTTGGAATGGGAGTGTCAATTGTCTTGTTTGCACGTCGGATTCAACAGGTAGTTCCAATCAATTACAACAAGGTAGCTAAGGACTTTATGACGATTGGAGGAGTCTCTTTGATAATGGCTGTTTTCGTTATACTATCAGAGTTGCTACTCAATCGTGTGACTCCAGCAACAGGCTATGTTTCTAGTGCTGTTCATGTTGGGATTTCGGGGGTGCTTGGTGTTGCAGTCTTTGTGCTATTGACATTAAAAACACGTCAATTGGATCGCTTGCTTGGCGCTCGGGCTGTTGCCTTGCGTAAAAAATTACATATTTCATAGAAAAGTCTCATTCCCGAGATTTTTCTTTTTTATCTGCTCATCAGACTACATAAAATGAAAATTTTATGATAAAATGATAAAGATAGAATAGAGGAGTAAGATGATGAAACCAAAATATGAACGTATTCTTATAAAATTATCTGGAGAAGCCTTGGCTGGTGAACGTGGTGTAGGAATTGATATTCCAACCGTTCAAAAAATGGCGCAAGAAATTCAAGAAGTAGCTGCTTCAGGTGTTCAGATTGCTTTGGTCATTGGTGGTGGAAATCTTTGGCGTGGCGAGCCAGCTGCGGCAGCTGGTATGGATCGTGTTCAGGCAGACTATACTGGTATGCTTGGGACGGTGATGAATGCCTTGGTCATGGCAGATGCACTGCAACAGTTTGGTGTTGATACTCGTGTGCAGACAGCCATTGCCATGCAATCAGTCGCAGAGCCGTATATCCGTGGACGTGCCTTGCGCCATTTAGAAAAAGGTAGAATTGTCATTTTTGGTGCAGGAATTGGCTCTCCTTATTTTTCAACAGACACAACGGCAGCCCTTCGTGCGGCTGAGATTCAGGCAGAAGCCATTTTAATGGCGAAAAATGGGGTGGACGGTGTCTACAATGCTGATCCGAAAAAAGACGCAAATGCTGTGAAGTTTAACGAGTTGACTCACCGAGAAGTGATTAGTCGAGGCTTGAAAATCATGGATGCGACAGCCTCTACCTTATCGATGGACAATGACATTGACCTTGTTGTCTTTAATATGAATGAGCCTGGCAATATCAAACGAGTGGTATTTGGCGAACAAATCGGAACAACGGTTTCAAATAACAAAGAAGCAAAATAAAGGAGATTTTATGACAAAAGAAATTATTTCAAAAGCGCAAGAGCGCATGGCACATTCGCATCAAAGTTTAGCACGTGAGTTTAGCCATATTCGTGCAGGTCGTGCTAATGCAAGCCTATTAGACCGCATTTCAGTTGAGTACTACGGAGCAGATACTCCGCTCAACCAGTTGGCAGGGATTACCGTTCCAGAGGCGCGTGTTCTATTGATTACTCCATTTGATAAGTCTATCTTGAAGGACATTGAGCGTGCGCTTAACGCTTCTGATCTTGGTTTAACACCGCAATCTGACGGTACAGTTATTCGCTTGGTCATTCCAGCCTTAACAGAAGAGACACGTAAAAGCTTGGCCAAAGATGTGAAGAAGGTTGGAGAAAATTCGAAAGTGGGTATCCGCAACATTCGCCGTGATGCCATGGACGAAGCAAAGAAAGCGGAAAAAGCCAAAGAAATTACAGAAGATGAGTTGAAAACACTTGAAAAAGATATTCAAAAAGTTACCGATGATGCTATTAAGAAAATTGATCAAATGACAGCTGAGAAGGAAAAAGAACTCTTGGAAGTCTAAGGAAAATGTAGGGGCGGGGCTGTTGCCTTAGCCTTTTTGGCGTTACGGAGCCGTTATACTCAGGCTAGTTGGACAAGATTCTACAGAAGATGCACGAATGCATAAGAACAATCTGTCGCTAACTACCTGATAATAGAAATAGAAAGAATGATATGAACCAATTATTAGCGACCATTATCACGGGTCTGGTAACAGATGAAAACAAAGAATATTACTTTGTCCAAAAGGAAGGGCAGACCTTTGCTTTGGCAAAAGAAGAAGGAGTACACCAATTAGGTGAGTCTGTTAAGGGCTTTGTCTATACAGATATGAAGCAAAAACTTCGTTTGACGACCAAAGAAGTGACGGCAACCCGTACGAGTTTTGGCTGGGGAGAGGTGACAGAAGTCCGCCGTGATTTGGGTGTCTTTCTTGATACCGGTTTACCAGACAAGCAAGTGGTTGTCTCACTAGATGTGCTGCCAGAAATCAAAGAGTTGTGGCCAAAAAAGGGTGATAGGCTGTATGTTCGATATGATGTGGACAAGAAGGATCGCATTTGGGCACTTCCGGCATTTCAAGAAGACTTTCAACGTTTGGCAGGACCAGCCTATGACAATATGCAAAACCAGAACCTACGTGCCATTGTGTATCGTTTGAAGCTGAGTGGGACCTTTGTTTACCTACCAGATAACAATATGTTAGGCTTTATTCATCCAAGCGAGCGGTATACAGAGCCACGTTTGGGTGAAGAATTGCAGGTACGGGTCATCGGATATCGGCAGGTAGATCGGACCTTAAATTTGTCTGTTAAGCCACGTTCTTTTGAGATGTTAGAAAATGATGCGCAGATGGTCTTGACGTATTTAGAGAGCACTGGCGGTTTTATGACCTTAAATGACAAATCATCTCCAGATGAGATTAAGGCGACATTTGGGATTTCAAAAGGTCAATTTAAAAAAGCCCTTGGTGGTTTAATGAAGGCTGGAAAAATTAGGCAGGACGAATTGGGGACAGAGTTAATCTAGTTGTGACCCTTGTCCGTTTTGATTCGTTATATAGATAAAGTTATAGGAGAGACAGAGTGAAGAAAGTTTTAGCATGGTGCTTGGCGTTGCTATTATCCACTATTTCGGTTCCTGTTTGGGCGGATGAATTGATGGATATTACACGAGCTGCAGGTTATGAGGTGAGTGACATCAACCGGCCTAGATCCTCTATCATTATTGATGGCAATACGGGTGCTATTTTATGGCAAGATAATCCTGACGAAGTGCGTGACCCTGCAAGTATGAGCAAGGTGATGACACTTTACCTCGTTTATGAAGCGATAGGTCAAGGAAAACTAACAGAAGAAACGGTTATTACAGCGACAGAAGCCGACCAGGCTGTTGCAGGGATTTATGAAATTTCGAATAATAAAATTGTTGCAGGAGTAGATTATACCGTTGGCGAATTGATCACCATGACGGCTGTCCCGTCTTCAAATGCAGCGACCATCATGCTGGCAAATTATCTTTCAAACAATAACCCAGATACCTTTTTGGATATGATGAATGCCAAATCGCAAGAGTTGGGAATGACCAATACGTATTGGTATAATGCAAGTGGGGCTGCGGCGAGCGCTTTTCAGGGGTATTATAATCCAACACGATATGATCATGATGCTACCAATCAAACGACGGCAAGAGACTTGGCTATTTTAGTTTATCATTTTTTGAAAAACTATCCTGCAATTTTAGAACATACCAAACACCCAGTAGTGACAGTCAAAGCAGGCACTCCGTATGAAGAGACCTTTGAAACCTATAATTATTCTTTGCCAGGTGCTCAGTACGGCATTGAGGGGGTAGATGGATTGAAAACAGGATCGAGCCCGAGTGCTGGCTTTAACTACATTGCAACGGCAAAACGTGGAGAACAGCGATTGATCAGTCTTATTATGGGAGTAGGGGATTGGTCAGATCAAAATGGAGAGTATTATCGTCATCCATTTGGCAATGCCTTGCTAGAAAAAGCCTATGCGGATTACGAATATCGTAAGATAGTAGATGCCGGGAAGCAGCTTATCAACGGAAAAAACTATGAATTGGCTTCCGATCTTTATGCGACAATTCGTAAGGGTGAAACACCAAATTATATAGTTGAAAACAATCAATTACGAGTTGATAATGGTTTGGAAAGTGTCAGCCCAATGATTTCAGCCGGTGTACCAGTAGAAGATATCTCTGGAATAAACCTTACAAAGAAACAATTGAGCGAAAAAGTTAGTTTGGGAGAGTTGCTCAGAAAACCATGGATATGGGGAGTAGGAGTGTTCTTCCTGGTAGCTGCTTTGTTAGTATGGATTTTAAGTCTGAGTCATAAAGAACAGAGTCAGCGGCTGATGGGAGATGAGACGGACTATCGTCCACGGCGCAGTCGTCGTAGAAGAAGATAAGTGGAAAGTGAGCAGTCGTGAGAAAAAGTTTTTATAGTTGGCTAATGACGCAGCGCAATCCTAAAAGCCATGAGCCAGCTGCTATTCTAGCAGATTTGGCCTTTGAAGAAGCGGATTTCCCAAAGCAATCTGATCATTTTGATGAAGTGAGTCGTTTTTTAGAAGAGCGGGCAAGTTTTAGTTTTTCCATGTCAGACTTTGACCGAATATGGGAAGATTATCTAGCTCATTAACTTTTATAATACGTAGAAAAAGTATATCTTGCCTGTTTGATTACGAACAAATGTGAAAGACCAGTCATTTTTGACTGATAAAAAACGTCCAAGGGACGTTTTTTTGGTATAATAGAAAAAAGACCGATAAAGGAGCAAGCTATTGCAAGAACATTCAATTGATATTTCCCTGTCCCACCCAGATGATATGCTGAGCTTATTTGGGTCAAATGAACGTCATCTGCGCCTTATGGAGCAAGAATTGGACGTGGTGATTCATGCGCGTACAGAAGTGGTACAGGTGATTGGAGAGCCAACTGATGTTGAGCTGACACGCCTGGTTATTCAGTCCTTACTCGTTTTAATTCATCGTGGATTGACCATTCAGTTACCAGATGTGGTAACGGCTATTTCCATGGCTAAAAATGATGAGATTGAGAAATTTGTGGCCTTGTATGAAGAAGAAATTATCAAAGACCACTATGGTAAGCCCATTCGAGTCAAGACCTTGGGGCAAAAACTCTATGTCGATAGTATCAAAAGTCATGATATTGTCTTTGGGATTGGACCAGCAGGGACAGGAAAGACCTTTCTTGCGGTGACCCTTGCCGTGACTGCCTTAAAACGTGGACAAGTGAAGCGGATTATCCTCACCCGTCCTGCGGTGGAAGCAGGGGAAAGTCTGGGATTTTTACCGGGTGATTTGAAGGAGAAAGTCGACCCTTATCTTCGCCCAGTTTACGATGCCCTTTATCAGATTTTAGGAAAAGATCAAACAACTCGACTGATGGAGCGTGAGATTATTGAGATTGCGCCCCTTGCTTATATGCGTGGTCGAACCTTGGAGGATGCTTTTGTAATTTTGGATGAGGCACAGAATACAACCATTATGCAGATGAAAATGTTTCTGACTCGCCTTGGCTTTCACTCCAAGATGATTGTCAATGGCGATAGCAGTCAGATTGACCTCCCACGCAATGTCAAGTCTGGGCTGATTGATGCGACTGAAAAGCTCAAGAAAATTCCGCAGATTGACTTTGTGCATTTTTCAGCCAAGGACGTTGTCCGCCACCCTGTTGTTGCGGAAATTATCAGAGCTTATGAACCAGAAGAAAGTAAGGAATAGGAGTTTTCATTCTTGTAATGAATCCTATCTTGGGAAAGAATAGAAAATGTTGGAGGTGGGGGTCCAAAAGTTCTGCCTCCTTTTTTATGTCTATAGTCTATATGAAATTGCTTGAAAAATCAATCAAGAGTGGCGGGTTCTCAGTGAGAGGAAAGATGGCGGTCAGCTGAGTAGCCTACCTTTAGTGCCAAAGAGGAAATAATATGGCAAGTAACTATTTCATCAATCTGTTTTTCTAATTTTGATAAGAGAAGTCAGAATTTTTGCCCAGTCTTTAAAAATGAGCTAAAAATATGACACGTCAAACGCATGAAGAAACTTTTGTTTTCGGAAAACTAGATTCATCATGACAAAATCAATCAAAGTAGTATACTATCTATGAGGTGACTACGATGATTGATTTTATTATTTCTATTGATGATTGCGCAAGTGAATTGGATAGTCGACAATCTTGGAAAATTCGCCATCTCTCATCAACCATTCTATTTCTTGTCTTCGTTTGTCAGTTAGCAGGCATTGAAACCTGGGAGGAGATGGAAGATGATGTAGTCCGATTATTTAGAGAAAGAGGCTAAGCAGATGATTGATTTAAAAAGCTATCTTTTCAAAATTGATGTCAAGGTACAAAAGGATGAAGAAAAAGTTTTCATGCGCACGGTGTGAAAAATATGGCTTGAATGATTGACAAATCGAGGCCTTCTTGGTATACTATTGGAGTACTGCTGGTTTAGCTCAGTCGGTAGAGCGCATCCATGGTAAGGATGAGGTCGCCGGTTCAATCCCGGCAACTAGCATAAAACAAAAAGTCTATGAAAATAGGCTCTTTGTCAACTGTAGTGGGTAGATGTCAGCTAACATCTAGAGAGGACCAAGTTGGTCTTCTCTTTTTTGATATTGATGGCAATCAAAATCCGCTTTTTGAAGTTTTCAAAGTTCCGAAATCCAAAGGCATTACGCTTGATGACTTTGATAAGATTATTGGTAGCTTCCAATTTAGCGTTGGAATAAGGCAATTCCAAGGCGTTTAAAACCTTGTCCTTATCCTTTAGAAACGTCTTAAATACCGTCTGGAAAATAGGGTTAACAGTGGCTATTTCTTGCTCAATTAGGTCAAAGAAATGATCTGAGTTTTTCTCTTGGAAATGGAATAAAAGAAGTTGATAGAGTTCATAATGTTGTCGTAACTCATCTGAGTAGGATAGGAGCTTGTCTAAGATTTCCTTATTGGTCAAATGCATGCGAAAAGTAGGGCGATAAAACCGCTTGTCACTGAGTTTACGGCTATCTTGTTGTACCAGTTTCCAGTAGCGTTTGAGCGTCTTGTATTCATGCGATTTGCGGTCAAAAGCATTCATGATTTGGGTACGGACACGGTTCATAGCACGGCTGAGATGTTGCACAACGTGGAAGCGATCCAGCACGATTTTAGCATGAGGAAAAAGTTGTTTGGCTAGTTGATAGTAAGGGCTAAACATGTCCATAGTGATGATTTTAACGCGGTTTCTGACCTTTCTAGGGTATCTCAGAAAGTGATTTCGGATGGTTGCTTGCGTTCTTCCATCAAGGATAGCGATGATGTTATTTGTGTCAAAATCTTGAGCGATAAAGCTCATTTTCCCTTTCTTGAAGGCATACTCATCCCAGGACATGACTTCTGGAAGCTTATCCCAATCCGTTTCAAATTTAAACTCATTGAGTTTTCGAATAACTGTAGATGTAGAAATGGAGAGTCTGTGTGCGATATGTGTCATTGCTTGCTTTTCGATGAGTAATTGTGCGATTTTCTGGTTGACAGCGACAGAGATTTGATGGTTCTTCTTAACAATAGGAGTTTCAGCGACCGCTATTTTCCCACAGTCTTTGCACTTGAAACGACGCTTTCGAAGGCGGATAAGTAGCGGGTAGCCAGCAGTTTCTAAGTAGGGGATTTTAGAGGCTTTCTGGAAGTCGTACTTAGCCATTTGTCCCTTGCAGGAAGGGCATTTAGGGGCTGTGTAATCCAAGTGACCGTGGAGTTCTAAGTGTGTTCCCATGTCGCATTCATTAGTGATAGTGATATTTTTGTCTTTCATTTTGAGAAAATTTGTGATAAGATTTAGTTGTTCCATATGAGTCTTTCTAAATGATAGTTTTGTCGCTTTTCATTATAGGTCATATGGAACTTTTTTTCTACACTGAAAAAGGCTCCATAATCTCTGTGGCGGGCGTACCCACTACAGATATTATAGAGCCTGAAAATAGGCTTTTTGTATTTTATTATTAGGAAAAGTGTTTGATTTGTTGCAAGAAGTTCTTGCAACTTTTTGTTATTTACAAACAAATTGATAGCGGTTACAATTTATGTGTAAGGGAGCAGTATTGGATAGTTGATGGAGGTGAGAGATGCCTACCCAAAGACAGGTAAAATTGTTGAGAATGATGGCAGGAGAAAGAAATTCAAAAACGGTTGCATACTTTGCCAATAAATTAGGAGTTTCAGTACGGACAGTCCATAAGGAAATTGCCGAATTAGAAAAAGAAGGTATTGTATTTGAAAAACGGCGTGGAGTGGGAATACAGTTACTAACTTATAACGATTCTGTTAAGGAAGTAGATTATTATAATATTCAAGTGACGCGTCGGATTGATATGATGCGAGAACTACTGTTTCATCGTAGGCAGACTAGCTTCAGCGACTTGGCAGAACGTTATTTTGTGAGTAAGAGTTCCATCAAGCAAGATTTAGAGATAATTACTCCTATGCTGCTTCGTGGAACTGGTGGGACATTACTCAGTAACCACCAAGGGACACGTCTGTTATTACATACGACAGAGGATAAAATTACCGCTTTTGTAAATTTCAATCACTATATTATTGAGCAGAGTGACTTGATGAAGGAAATCAAAACTTCAGACACCATTGATTGTTTGTTACCTTACTATACACGAGACATTATCCAGGTTTGTTCCAATGTACTGTACACTTATGTCAGAGAACACATCCAGACTATCTCGGAAGTCTATGTCCAACATTTTCTTAGTTTTTTAATTGCTCAGGTTTATCATCTCATTCAAGGTGAACATAGTATAGAAAGGAAATCACTTTTTAATCAGAAAAAACATGCTTTTTATACTGAAAGCGCAGTAAAAATACTACATAAAATTTCTCTTAGGTTAGATTTTGAATATACCAATGGAGATGTGGAGTATCTGTCTCAAAAATTACTTCTCTATCGATTTGAGCCGATGCCTAGTCAGTATGTGGATAATTCTCTTATTGCAGGACTAATCAATCGAGTATCTCAAGCCTTAAATGTCGATTTCACCAATGACAAGACGTTACTAGAACAATTGACATGGCATATTCCACCTATGTTATCACGGCTAAAATCTCAAACTCTCGTTAAAAATCCATTTACAGAGCAAATTAAATTGGAATTTTCAATTGTGTTCAATGTTTTATGGTTAGCTGTCTCGGATTTTAGCGAAGAAATCGATGTAGAATTTAATGAGGATGAGATTGCATTTTTAACCATTTATTTCCAATTAGCATTAGAAAAAATAGGTGTGAGTCGAAAAATTCTAGTAGTCTGTGCTACTGGTATCGTGACATCAGAATTGCTCATTCATCGCATTAAGAATAATCTACCTTCACTTGATATGGTAGAAGTTGCCTCTTCTATGGAAGCAGCCCAATTAGACTTAGATGCTTATGATATTATTTTGACAACGATTCCCTTGTATCAAAAGGCATCACATGTGTACTTTGTGTCTCCTTTAATTAGTGAGCAGGAATTATTGGTAATTCTCAATTCTCATGTGCCAGCAAATGTCGTAAGCCAACAGTTGACTATTTCAAATCTAGCACCGTATTTATCTGAAGAACTTATCTTTTATGAAAATCAGTACCATTCTTCTGAACATGCTATTCAAGTGCTAAGTGATACATTGGTAGATAAGGGATTTGTGACTGCTGCTTTTAAACAAGCCGTGTTAGATCGAGAGATATTAGGCAATACTGATTTGCCGATTGGAGTTGCGATTCCTCATGGTAAGCCACAAGAAGTGCAACGAACATTTGTTGCGATTTCAAAATGTTCCAAAAAGTTTAAATGGCAAGATTATTTTGTTGATATGATATTTATTGTGGGAATTCGTCCGAATGATATGTCAAAGACAAAATTAATCATTTCTGGTATTTATGAATTGATTAATACAGAGGAGAAGTTAGAGGCTTTACGTCATGCTAAAAATAGAACGGAGGTTTTAAAAATTATCTATGGAAGGACATAATATTTTACATAAAGAATTGATTTTTATAGATGAACCGACTGCTACTAAAAAAGAGATTATTCAAAGGATTACAGATAAAGTCTATGATTTAGGATATGTAAGGGATAAGGCTGGATTTATGGATTCTGTATTGGCTCGTGAAGAGGAGGTTCCTACAGCGATTGGATATAGCATTGCTATCCCCCATGGCAAATCGGATGTTGTTGATAAGCCGTTTATTGCTTTTTTAAGAACAAAAGCGCCCTTTGAGTGGACAACAGGACATGAGGAAACTGTCCAATTAATTTTTCTCATTGGAGTTCCAAATATTGGGACAGAAAAATTACACTTGCGGTTTATTTCGCAAGTTAGTAAAAAATTGTTAGACGAAGAATTTCGCCAACAATTATTGACCATTTGTAATAAAACTATTCTGTTCGAGCTACTGAGTTCGATAGATATTTAGGAGGAAACGTTTATGAAAGTCGTTGCTGTAACAGCTTGTCCAACAGGGATTGCTCATACTTATATGGCCCAAGAGGCCATCGAAAAAGAGTGTCTAAAACGAGGATATGAAGTTCAAGTTGAGACACAAGGAGGGATGGGAATTGAACAAGAACTTGAACAAGATCAGATTGATCAAGCGGATTTCGTTATTTTAGCAATTGCTGTTGAGATAGAAGGCCAAGAGCGCTTTGATGAAAAGCGTGAGGAAGGAAAGGTGTTGTTGGTTGATCCAGGAGAAGCTATCCGTCATCCTGAGAAGGTTCTCGATCAGGCAGAAGCATTGTAGGAAAAAAAGGAGAGTAAAAATGGAGAAGACATTGTGGAAGGACTTACAAAAAGCCTTTAATACTGGGGTATCCTATATGTTGCCGTCTGTTGTCGTTGGTGGGGTTTTTATTGCTCTATCTCTAGCGACTGGGAAACCTGGAGAAGGAGGAATGGAAGTTAGTAGCCAATTCATGCAGGATTTGCTTGACTTAGGGGTAGCTGGGTTTTCAATCATGATTCCTTTGTTAGCAGGCTACATTGCTTATTCTATTGCAGGAAAACCTGCTCTTGCACCTGCGATGATTTTGGGCTATGTGGCCAATAATCCAATCGGATCCGCTCAAGTCAAGACTGGATTTTTAGGAGCAATGTTGCTGGGGGTGTTAACTGGTTACTTTGTAAAATGGTGTAAAACTTGGAAAGTAGCACCGACTATTCGTACCTTGATGCCCATCTTAATCATCCCGATTCTAACAGTCTTTTTATTGGGAATGCTCTACATTTATGTCATTTCTGTTCCGATTGGTGCTGCGATGACATGGCTAGTAGCTACTTTAGGTGAATTGCAAGGTGGTAGTGCCATTGTGCTTGGTCTCATTATCGGAGCAATGACTGCTGTCGATATGGGAGGTCCAATCAATAAGACAGCGACAGCCTTTACACTAGCTCTGATGGCAGAAGGAATCTATGCTCCAAATGGGGCTCACCGGATTGCGGTTGCTATTCCACCGCTTGCAGTTGCTATCTCAACTTTTATTGACCGAAAAAAATATACGAAAGAAGACCGAGATTTGGGAATGTCCGCTTTCTTTATGGGATTGATTGGAATTACAGAAGGAGCTATTCCGTTTGCAGTAAAAGATATGAAACGGGTCTTGCCAGCCATTATCATCGGTAGTGCTGTCGGTGGAGCTTTGGGAATGATTAATAATGTTGAAGCTCTTGTGCCACATGGAGGGTTGATTATTTTACCAGTTGTAAATGGCAAGTTATGGTATTTCTTTGCTATGATGATTGGTACTCTAGTTTCTGTTGCCATCATTCATTTTACAAAACCAAATTTATCCGATGAGGAATTAAAATAGGAGGAAAAAGGCATGTCGAAATTATCTATAAAATCAGTAGTAGAAGGTTTATTAGCTTTACAAAGTAGAGGAGAATCCGCTACCTTGTTGGGAATTGGTCCAATGTCTAGGAACTGTGTTCAAGCAACTCTAGAGCTATCAAAAGAAGATGATTATCCAGTTATGTTCATTGCGAGTCGGAATCAAGTTGACCTAGATGAACTTGGTGGAGGATATGTTAATGGCTGGAATCAGTTCACATTTGCCAAAGCAGTAGAAGAAGTAGCTGAAGAGATTGGTTATGATAATCTATATTATCTCTGTCGAGATCATGGAGGACCTTGGCAACGAGACAAGGAAAGAAATGACCACTTACCTGTAGAAGAAGCCATGAGATTAGGGCAACAATCCTATGTTGGTGATATTGAAGCTGGATTTGATCTACTGATGATTGATCCCACCAAAGATCCTTTTGAAGTTGGAAAGGTTATCCCACTTGAGGTTGTTTTGGAACGGACGGTTGACTTGATTGCATTTTGTGAAGAGGAACGAAAAAAACGTCAATTACCAGAAATTGGTTACGAAGTCGGTACAGAAGAAACAAATGGTGGACTTACTTCTACGGAGACGTATGAAACATTTATTCAGCAATTACAAAAAGAATTAGGAAAACGCCAGTTGCCAATGCCAACCTTTATTGTAGGTCAGACAGGAACATTGACACGTAAAACAGAACAAGTAGGCCATTTTAACTTCCAAAATGCTTATGATTTAGCGCAAATGGCTAAGAAATATGGTGTTGGGTTAAAAGAACATAACGGAGATTATTTGGATGATGTCACCTTATTGGAACATATTCCATCTGCAATCACTGCAACGAATGTAGCGCCTCAATATGGTACAGAAGAGACACGGGCTTATCTCAATCTAGGAAAAGTAGAAGAGAAATTAGTTGCGCAAGGCTTAATTGCTGAACCTTCAACCATTCGTCAAACCCTTCTTCTACATGCTATTAAAAGTGAGCGTTGGAGAAAGTGGATGATTGGAGAACAGAAAGATTTGACCGTTGAGCAAATCTTGGAGAGTGGCAATCAAGAACTGCAAGAAGAAATCCTAGATATAGCTGGTCATTATACCTTCAATGATGCTGAAGTCAAGGAACAAATTGACAAATTATACGCTAATCTAGCAGTTTATCATATTGACGGTAAACGTTATGTTATTGATCATATTAAGCGACCAATTCGAGATTACGCTGAATGTTACAATCTCAAAGGCGTAACTAGTCGAATTCGAGAGCTACAAAAATAAGTTAAAATGAAGTTGGGAATTTCCTGACTTCTTCTTATTCAGCTTTTTAGAAACTATTTTCGAAAAAAAGCCAGTCAATTCTTGACATCCTATTATATTCTGTTACAATGATAGGTATATAATGATTTGAAAGGAGAATAAAAATGAACAACAATGTAGTTATGAACGCTTATGTTTTTCAGAATGAACTCCTTTCTAAGTATAGGCCTTAGTGTCTTTTTGTGGACTTGAGGGACTCGGGATGGAGTGATTCTATCTCGGGCCTTTTGTGTACTTTAATGTATTTCAGTTTTCATTTATTTCATCGTTAACTCAACTTGCCTGGTATGAAATCGAAACTGGGAGACAATGGAATTTTGAGGAGGAAGAAATGATAGGATTTATTATGAACTATGTAAAACAGCACAAGTGGCTGTATTTACTAGTTGCCATTACCTTGATAATATATGATATTAGTTTATTGGTGCCGACCAAGATTATTCAAGGCTTGGTAGACAAGATTAGTCAGCAGACCTTGACAGAAGCCAGTTTGATACAGGATATGCTGATTTTAGTAGGGGTTACTATTTTAACCTATATTACCGGCTACATTTGGCATGTGAAGTTATTTCAATCATCGGTGCGCTTTAAATTCGAGATGCAGCAGCAATCATTTTGGAAATTGGTTGTGATGCGAACTCCTTTTTATGAAAAATTTCGTTCAGGCGATGTGATGACGCGCTTTTCAACAGATGTAGAAGGCTTGATGGACATGGTAGGCTATGGTCTGATGATTGTAGTCTATGCAGGTGGAATGATTGCCTTTATTATTCCGACCATGTTCGTCATCTCTTGGCAAATCAGCCTTGTAGCCCTAATTCCTATGGTCATGTTAGTTGCGGCGATTTACTTTATCGGTCAGCAACAGGATAAAGCGGTTGAAGCCAATCGTGAAGCAGTTGCTGATCTTAATGATGAGGTGTTGGAAGTTGTCGAAGGGATTCGTGTAACAAGAGCGTATAGTAAGAAAGAGCGACAAGAACGTAAATTCCAGGAACGCACGCGCAAACTAGCCCGTGGCGGGGACAATATTATGGTCTTTCAATCCTTGTACAGTCCCTTAGCGACCATTTTATTGGGACTTGCGACAGTAGCAATTTTAGGAATGGGAGCAATTTTCTTAGAGCGAGGGCAGGTATCGCTTGGTCAAGTGATTGCCCTGCAACTCTATACAGGAACCTTGCTAGAACCTTTCTGGATGTTATCGGACTTTATCTTAGTTTATCAGACTGGGAAGGCCTCTTTTGCCAAATTGCAGGAACTGGTAGAAACTGGTGATGATATGGAAGAAGATGGCAAGGACTTACTGGTAAGCCTGCAAGAAGTAGCCTTTAGGGACTATGATTTTCGCTATCCACAGGCAGAACGCAATAGTTTAACAGGAATTTCATGGACCTTAAAAGCTGGTCAGACAGTCGGGATTGTCGGAAAGACTGGTTCAGGAAAGACGACCTTGGTTCGTCAGTTCTTGCGCCAATACCCTATCGGAACACAAGGATTTACTATCAATGGTCAATCTGTACTGGATTTCAAGCGGTCTTCAATTGAAGGTAAGATTGGCTATGTACCACAGGAGCATATTTTATTTTCCAAGACGGTACGAGAAAATATCGCTCTTGGAAAGCCCGGTAGTCAGATAGAGGAAATTGCTCAGGCGATTGAAACAGCAGATTTCACCAAGGACTTGGAGCGTATGTCTGAGGGGATGGAAACCATGATTGGTGAGCGTGGGGTGTCGATTTCAGGAGGACAAAAACAGCGGATTTCGATTGCTCGTGCCTTTTTGAGAAATCCAGAATTACTTATTTTGGACGATTCCTTGTCTGCGGTTGATGCGAGAACGGAACGCCAAATTATTGAAAATATCCAAAGAGAGCGTGAGGGTAAGACCAATATCATTGTGACTCATCGCTTGTCTGCAGTCCATCATGCGGACTGGATTCTGGTGTTAGAAGACGGTCGTATTATCGAAGAAGGAACTCCAGGACAACTCTTAGCAAATGAAGGCTGGTATTATGAACAATACCAACGTCAGCAAAGTCAGGAAGGAGAAGAAGCATGAGAGTGATGCTAACCTTATTAAAAGAAGTCCGTCATGTCAAGGGCTTGTTTGGTCTTGGGATTCTCATCTATCTTGGGGCTTCGACCTTTGTACGTCTATCACCTATCCTTTTGCAACAAATCATCGATGGTCCCATAACAGATTTGAGTAAGGGTTTACCTTTCGACCAAGTAGCCTTTCTCTGGCAATTAGCAACGTATATTGCGGTTAATATCGTAGGTGCTCTGTTTTTCTATCTCTCAACACGTATCCTGATGCACTGTGCCAACCGGATTGCCGAGATTCTACGCAACAGAGCCTATGATCAGATGCAGCGGTTGCCGATTTCCTATTTTGATGACAAACCAGCAGGAAAGATTGCAACACGGATTGTTAACGATACAGAGACCTTACGCAATCAATTCTATGCGACCCTAGTCTACATCTTCAATAACCTTGTTTATTTGGTCTTTACCTACGGAGTTATTTTTTACATGAATGTCCATCTTGGACTGGTTCTGCTGGCTTTATTGCCAGTATTCTATGGTTTGCAGCTTCTGTACAAACGCTTGACGGATCAGCCGATGAAAGATTTTTACGATGCCCGAAGTGACATCAATACCAAGGTTAATGAAGCCATGAATGGGGCAAGTTTGATTCAGCTCTATGGTCAGGAAGAAGCCATTATGCAGGATTTTGAACAGACGGCTACTAAGATGAAACAAGCAGAGAATCGGGTCATCTGGGCCCAATCCATTGCTACATGGAACATGACAGAGATGGTCAAATACTTGGTCATTACCTTAGTCTTAACGATTATCGGTCAGCAATTTTTGGCAGGACAATGGTATCTGACTGCCGGTCTTCTCTTTGTGTATATCAACTATGTTTCCAATGCTTTTGATGCGATGGGACGATTGGTACAGCAACTTCCAAATATGTTGCGCTCCTTAGAAACAGGGAAACGCCTATTAGCTTTACTCGAAGAACCTATGGAAAATGATAGTGAGGCTGAATTAGTTGTCACAACGGGTCGTGTGGTATTTGATCATGTTCAGTTTGCTTATGAAGAAGGGAAACCGATTCTGAAAGATATTTCCTTTGAAGTCGAAAAAGGGGAGACGATTGCGCTTGTCGGTCATACTGGATCAGGCAAGACTTCCATTATGAACCTTCTCTATCGCTTCTATGACCCGCAAAAAGGGCAGGTTCAGATTGATGGTCAAAATATCAGAGACTATTCACGTGAAAGTGTGCGTAGCCATATGGGTATAGTTCTCCAAGATCCCTATCTCTTTACAGGAACCATTGCTAGCAATGTTAGCATGAACGACGAGGAGATGGATCGGCAGAAGGTATTGGAATCCTTAGAAAAGGTCGGTGCAACGGATTTGTTGTGTCGTCTGGAGAAAGGAATTGATGAGCCTGTAGTGGAAAAAGGAGCTGCGTTTTCAAGTGGGGAGCGACAGTTAATTGCCTTTGCTCGTACACTGTACTCGGACCCTAAGATTCTCATCTTAGATGAAGCAACTTCGCACATTGATACAGAAACCGAAGAAATTATCCAGCATGCTATGGAAGTTGTGAAAGAGGGACGGACAACCTTTATTATTGCCCACCGCTTGTCTACCATTCAAAATGCCAATCAGATTTTGGTACTGGATAAGGGGGAAATTGCAGAGCGAGGCAACCATGAGGAACTCATTGCGCTTGACGGAATCTATGCACAAATGCAGGCCATTCAGCAGCAGGTGAGATAGACAGTTGTCATGAATTCTACCCAATCTTATTTGAAAAGCTTATTTAATAATGTTATCATATGGGTGTGTAGAATTTATTCATGTAAAAAAGGTGGTAAGAGAAATGGATAAAAATTTTAGGGGCCTTTGCATCGTTATTCTAATTTCTGTTTTGGCGACATTTTTATATGTAGACTCACGCTTACTTTATTTACACGAATATTTGGCAACGCTAGCTTACATTTTAATCATCATGAGTCTATTTTTTCTAATTGTCTATCATTTTGATTTGAGCAGGAAGAAAAAGAAATGAAAAAAGTTGTTAGTACAATGATGCTAATGCAGTTAGATAGACTAGTGGAAACTTGAATGATAGATAGTTGGAAAAGAAAAATGGGAGTGGGATTCAATCGTAATTTCATAGAAATCGATTTTGTCAATTTCGCTTTCTCATTTCTAGGCTCAAGTATTAACAGTCCACTGGACTGTTAATACCCCTCATGTTGACTAGCTTCCACAATTGAGAATTGTGAAAGGTTGGAAATAGAACGAGCGCAGCTTGCCCCTTGCAATTGAGAATTGTGGAAGGTTGGAAGTCATAACCACCCGTGAAAACGGGTGGCTTGTACACCGGCTATAAGCCGTTTCCCTCCAGCGGGCGTCTAAAGACGCTCGCTGAACTTCGTTCAGGTTAGCTTCTATTACTTGACTAATGCTAGTCACAACGGGCTTTTATCTTGTTCTAAAACCTCCATCTGAAAATGGATCTTCATACTCTTTAACACTCAACTTATCAAGAGCGATGTCAGTCTTTTCCTGCTCACGGATATACTTCGCAACAGTTTTCTCGTTTAATCCTACCGTACTGACGTAATAGCCTCTTGCCCAAAACTTGCGATTTCCATACTTATATTTTAAATTCGCATGTTTATCAAATATCATTAAGGCACTTTTACTTTTCAGATAGCCCATAAAATCAGAAATCGCAAGTTTTGGAGGAATGAGAACTAACATGTGAACATGATCTGACATCATGTGACCTTCAATAATTTCAACTCCTTTATATTGGCATAGATGACGGAAAATCTCGATTAAATCCTGCCTAATCTTGTAGTATATGGCTTTTCTTCGGTACTTCGGTGTGAAGACAATATGATAGAGCACATCCATTTGGTGTGTGATAAACTATAACTGCTTTTAGTCATTGCTAAAATAGTCCACTGGACTATTTTACTCCTCCTTTGTCTAACCTGAACAATTAGATTATACTAGGAAAAATAAATGAAAGCTAGAAGCCTTGTTAGCCACCAGCTTAGCTGGTGGTTTTCTTGTTCTTCTCTGCGAGAAGAACTGGCTTGAAGCCATAATAAAACGAGCGAAATGTTCGCTAGCCTCTTCTACTAGAATGTTGATTGATTGACGTTTTACAAACCAGATAATCCTCGCTTTTTGATTTCTAAGCTCAGGTATCAATCGTCACTCCCCTGACGATTGATATGCGCTAAACGGTTAAATCTACAAAAATAATGAGGTTAGGGACTTTTGTCCCAGCCTCGTTTTATTTTTTACTTTTCCTTAAGAATGTGGAAAAACATCTTGTTTGAAAGCATTTACAATAAATTCTGCTGGGATTATACTAGAATTAAAAATAGGAATAGTCTTTCAGTTTTAATCTAGTAGATTTTTCATTCGTCTTACTTTAGAAAGTAAGACGAATGATGATGTTAATAGAGTGTAAACAAAACAAAGAGGCTATTAAAAGGAGAAGTTATGTCAGAAAAAAAAGTGTATCGTTTCCCAGAAGGTTTTTTGTGGGGTAGTTCGACATCTGGACCACAGAGCGAAGGGATTGTGGCAGGAGACGGCAAGACGAGAAGTAATTGGGATGCTTGGTATCAACAGGAGCCAGAACGTTTTTTTGATCAGGTTGGTCCTGAACAAACCTCGACCTTTTATCAGCATTACCAAGAAGATATTCAGCTCTTGAAAGAAACAGGGCATACCGTTTTTCGGACCTCTATTCAGTGGTCACGTTTAATGGCAGACGGGGTCGGTCAGGTCAATGAAAAAGCTGTTGCCTTTTATCGTCAGGTTTTTCAAGGCATTGTAGCCCAAGGAATCAAGCTGATTGTCAATCTCTATCATTTTGATTTGCCATATGCCTTACAAGAAAAAGGAGGCTGGGAAAATAAGGAAACCGTTTATGCTTACGAGCGGTATGCGAGAACATGTTTTGACTTATTTGGGGATATTGTAGACACTTGGATTACCTTTAATGAGCCGATTGTGCCTGTTGAATGTGGTTATTTAGGTGATTATCATCTTCCTGGAGTGATTGATGCGAAAGCTGCAGCTTTGGTGGCTTACCATACGCAATTAGCAAGTTCCCTAGCGGTCAAGGCCTGTCATGAATTACATCCAGAACACCGGATTTGCATTGTCTTAAATTTGACTCCGGCCTATCCACGCAGTGATAGTAAAGAGGACCAAGATGCGGCTCGGATTGCGGAGTTATTCCAAATGAAGAGTTTTCTTGATCCGTCTGTCTTAGGTAGTTACCCGGCTGAATTGGTGGATATTTTAAAAAGGCATGCTATTTTACCTCCGGCAACGGAAGAGGAATTGCGCATCATCAAAGAAAATACAGTAGACTTTTTGGGTGTGAACTACTACCAGCCGATTCGGGTGCAGGCAAGAAGCAAGCAACCAAGTCCTGATGAGCCACTAACACCGCATTACTATTTTGAACCCTATGATATGCCTGGTAAGAAAATCAATCCACATCGGGGTTGGGAAATTTATGAAAAAGGGATTTATGATATTGGGATAAATCTCAAGGAACAGTACGGGAATATCGAGTGGCTAGTGACAGAAAATGGTATGGGTGTAGAAGGCGAGGATAAATTCCGCAAGCAGGGTGTCATCCAAGACGATTATCGCATTGCCTTTATCGAAGATCATTTGATAGAACTCCACAAGGCGATTGAAGAAGGGGCGAACTGTAAAGGTTATCTGCTGTGGACCTTTATCGATTGCTGGTCTTGGCTCAATGCTTATAAAAATCGCTATGGTCTGATTGAGTTGAATTTGGAAACGCAAGAACGAATCATCAAAAAATCAGGTCATTGGTTCAAAAAACTAAGTGAGAACAATGGTTTTGAACGCTAGGAGGTTTTATGCTAACACTTGGCTTTTCACTCTATCCAGAAAAATATGACCTCAAGCATTCCCTTGATTATATTGACCTACTAGCTAGATATGGAGCGAAGCGACTCTTTATGAGCCTTCTGCAATTGTCAGATGGAATAGACGATTATGGTCAGCTTTATCAAGCCATTATTGCCTATGCAAATCAGCAGGGGATTCGAGTGATTGCGGATGTCAGCCCAGCTTTTTTGGAAGCAAATGGTTGGCAAGATTGTCTGATTGAAAAGTGTCGTGAATTTGGACTAGCAGGCCTAAGACTTGATGAGGCCTTACCATTAGCTGATATGGTGACCTTGACCCATCATTCTTACGGCATTAAAATCGAGCTCAATATGAGTACTGATAAGCGGCTTTTGACAGACTTAATAGCAGCCGGTGCCGATTTGAGTAATATCATTGCCTGTCATAACTTTTATCCTCATGAATTTACTGGTCTATCTCGCTCACATTTCTTGGAGATGTCACGTTTTTACCATGAGAGAGGTATCGAAACAGCAGTCTTTTTGAGTTCGAATACGGCCTTAGAAGGACCGTGGCCTGTTACAGAAGGTCTTCCAACTTTAGAAGAAATCCGTCATGCTCCACTAACTGTTCAGGCAGAAGTGATGAAAGCAACTGGCTTGTTTGATACGGTTCTAATTTCTAATCAATTCATAGCAGAAACAGAATTGGCAAGTTTGGTGGAGGTATTGGGACAGGACAGCGTTGGGCTAACCTATGAGCCCTTGGTGGAGTTAACAGATATAGAACAGAAAGTCCTAGCTTTTCCTCATCGCTATCGGGGAGATGTATCTGATTTTGTTATTCGCTCAACTGAACCACGTGTCCAATATCAAGAAGCGACTGTTCCTGCGCGACTTCAATCAAAAGCAGTTACCCGCGGAACCATTGTGATAGATAATGATGCTTACTCGCGCTATAAGGGAGAAGTGCAAATCGCTCTTAAGTCCTTTACCATGACGGATAAGACAAACATCGTCGCCCAACTGACACCTTGGAGTTTGCTGATTTTAGATTATCTGCAACCTTGGCAAGCCTTTCGACTGGTAGAAGAGATCAATCCCCTTTAAAGACTTGAACGAATCCTATTTCGTTACTTGTTTCTATCTGTTAGAAATTAGTGAGTACAAACTTCACTAGCATTACGGAAAAAAGAAGTGTAACAACTTCTCAACTATTTGTTACAATAGAATTAGGAAAGGGTTTTCAAGGGTAGGAGGTGAGAAATGCTAACAAAAAAAGAAGCAGCAATTGTGGACGTTTTGCTGCAGCACCAAACTAGCTACCTTTCAAGTCAAAAAATTGCAGCAGCAATAGGGATGAGTGATCGAACCATTCGAAAGTATTTGGGGCTGATTGAAGATAAGATAGGTCGTCACGGAGCTGTTTTAACGTCTAAGTCAGGCTATGGTTACTTGCTTTCCTTTACAGATGAGGAAGCCTTTCAATTGTATTGGCAAGAAGTGCAGAAAGCAGATCGGTTTATCAAGGAAGTCACCCAATTAGAAGAATCGATTGATAGGCGGCACTATATTATTCACAAACTCTTTTTGGAGGATGACTGTCCAACTATTTCTGACCTATCGCAGGAATTATATCTGAGTAAAACGAGTATTGCGCAACTGCTTCATGATATTAAGGACTTGGTTCTACCATATGGCATTAAGGTTCAGACGGGTCGTAAGGGTATTCGGATTGTCGGGAAGGAAGGTGCGATTCGCCATTTCATCAAAGATTATTTCTTTTTAGATAGTTTTCAGCAGTCAGTTTTTTCATTGATACATGATGAATTATTGGAGGAAAGCCATTTTTCAGAGATTATCATGGTGGTGATTGACGAATGTCGCAATGCCCAGCTACATTTGCCAGATTTTATTCTTCATAATTTAGTAGTTCATTTAGCCTTGATGATTCGTCGGATTCATCTAGGAAAAGAGATTAAGATTGTGTCCGGTGAGCAGCTAGGAGATAGTCGCGAGTATCAGGTCGCACAAAGAATGTTACATCGTCTGTCTGAAAGTTTTGCCTTGGTCTTTCCAGAGAAAGAGGCAGAATATATCTCCATTCATCTCCATAGGGGGAGTATAAAAGATACTGAGGAGCAGGAAATTCCTCAGAAAACAGATGATCTAGCGACTCAGCTTACTCATCAATTGGAAGAACTGGGGCAAGAATTACAGGTGCCATTGCAAACCGATGGACATCTGCTAGAGTCGCTAAAAGCTCACTTTGTTCCTCTTGTGCACCGACTAGATAATCATATTCAACTGCTTAATCCTTTAAAAGAAGATATTATCAGGCAATATCCACTTGTATTTGAAGCTGTGAAGCAGCATTTTTCAAGAATGCCTCTATTGCAGCATCACCAGATTACTGATGATGAGTATGCCTATATTAGTCTGCATATCTTGGCCTCTTTAGAAAAAATGAGCACCCAAAATCACCACCGTGTTTTGGTGGTTTGCGCGAGTGGCTATGGAAGTGCACGGATGTTACAGAGTCGATTGGAAAAGGAATTCCCCCAGGAGTTGGAGATTGTAGAAGTTGCTAGCTACCTTGACTTGTCTGAACACAAGCTAAAAGGAATTGATTTTATCATTTCCTCAGTCGATTTAGGAAATTTGGTCTTTCTCGTTCCAGTTGTTAGAGTAAATGTCCTCTTGCAGTCACGAGATATTGCGCGTATTCGTGCTCATATGGCGAAAAAAGCATGGACGAGTAGTGACTCTGGTCTGGTTCATACGAGTGAACCGAGGCAAAATCAGCAGTCATTAGATATCACACAACTCTTTCAGGAACATCAATTTTTATACTTTGACAAGGCAGTTGATAAAGAAACGATTTTGTCAGAAATGATACAACGTTTGGATGAAGCAGAAAATCAGCCATTTCAGTTGGATTTCCGTAAGCAAATTGCTGTCCGTGAAAATCTGAGTTCGATTGTCTATGATGAAGTTCTAGCCTTTCCACATCCAGCAAAAGCTCTATCTTTGATGGAACAAGTAGTAGTAGCGATTTGTCAAGAACCCGTAAAGTGGGACAAAGAACATGAAAAGGTACAGTTTATCTTCCTTCTTTCGCCTTCAAAAGGAAAAAATGAGCGGATGAAGGTACTAACTCCAGCCTTGGTTAGTTTTGTCCACTGTCCAGAGCTACATAAAGAATTGTTGAGCAAACCAACACTAGAAAATTTTATAACAGTAGTACGCCCTTTATTATAGGGAAGGAGGAATTAGAATGAAAAATATTATGTTAGTATGTAATGCTGGTATGTCTACTAGTATGTTAGTGACCAAGATGTTGAAATCTGCAGCCGATAAGGGAATTGAAACAACTATTTGGGCTGTTCCTGTCTCAGAGGTTGCTGATGAAGTAGCGAATAAATCAATTGATGCCTTGCTAGTCGGACCTCAGGTCAAATTTATGTTGGATGAGTACAAGGAAAATTATGAGCCTGCAATCAAAGTAGGCGACATCAATATGGTAGATTACGGAACAATGAATGGGGCCAACGTCTTAGACTTTGCCTTGAAGTTACTAGGAGATTAACAATGGTAGAACCAGTAAATCTTGAAGCAATCATGGGGCTGATTATGCATGGAGGCGATGCCAAGGGAAATGCCGTTAAAGCGATTCGGTCTGCGAAGAAAGGCGATTTTGAAGAAGCAGCAGCCTTTCTTGAAAAAGCAAATCAATCCTTGAGCATTGCGCATAAATCTCAAACAGCTTTGTTATCAGAGGAAGCATCCGGTCAGTCGGTAGAAGTTTCCCTTCTAATGGTGCATGGACAGGATCATCTCATGAATGCTATTACATTTTTGGATATGGCCAAGGAGACGGTTGACCTTTACCGCCGAATAGAAGATATGGGAGGATAGTAAATGGAAGCACGTTTGACAGTTACTGGCCAGCCTGAGTTATACTATCAGCTCTGTTTAGAACTGTTTCAGGCCGACTATCAAGGAGCAACGGGACAAACGATTCCACTGTCTGAGATAAGAGAGGGCTTGAGTTTCGTCAAGCGATTTGGTAAGAAAAGAGAGCAATCTGTTAAGGTTACCTTGCAACAGTTGGTTGAAAATCAGTCTTATGCTGTCGCTATTCAATCTAATCGTGGTGTGCAATTTTTGACCTATCAATTACGCTCTTTAGGACAGGATGAGGTAGAGATTTGCTATTCAGAGGATTATCTACCAGAGGGGCGCTTTAATCAGCTTAATTACAAGCTATTGTTGCCTCTTATGAGAAGGAGTTTAGAGAAGCGGATGCTTCTTCAAATTAAAAAATTTGCAGAATTTGCAATAAAAAAGGAGGTTCCTTAAATGGACACATTTATGAAAATTTCTGGCAAACTAGGATCGCAAAAGCACTTGGTTGCCATACGGGATGCATTTCTTGCTATGTTTCCACTCACCATGGCAGGAGCAATTGCTGTTTTAATCAATGTCTTAGTACGTGATATTCCAAATAGCATGGGAAATACTGGTTTTGCAGAGTCTATGCAGCCACTTATTACCTTAAATGGTTGTGTGTATTTTGGTACAATTGCCATTATGGCGCTAGCCTTTGTCTTTGCTCTTGGCTACAACCGAGCACAACATGAAAAATTGAATCCTATTGCCGGTGGTCTGGTTTCTTTTGCAGCTTTTATCTCAACCATTCCACAAACAATGACCATTGTAACAGATGTGGCAGGCTTAGATAAATCAATTGTTAAAGCCTTAGCTGATTTTGGTTTGACTATTTCTGAAAGTGGTTTGGAAACATCAGATTGGGGAGCAATTAAGGTAGCCTATGCTGGAGCTACGGGCTTGTTTACAGCGATGATTATCGGTCTTCTTTCAGCAGAAATTTACTGCTTCTTGATGAAAAAGAAAATTACGATTAAGATGCCAGATACGGTTCCACCAGCTGTTAATAAGGCCTTTGCTTCTATGATTCCAGGGATTGTAGCGATATATGTATCTGCTTTCATCGGCTTCATGGCGATGCAATTATCTGGTCAACCCTTAAATGATTTAGTATCAACCTATATTCAAAAACCATTACTTGGATTATCACAAGGCTGGTTCAGTGTTATCTTACTTTCTTTCTTGGTTCAATTATTCTGGTTCTTCGGACTTCATGGCCACAATGTATTGGGTCCTGTTTTGGACGGTATTTACCTACCTGCTTTGCTCGAAAATACAGCAGCGCATGAAGCTGGTAAAACCCTTCCATATATTTGGACTCGTGGGTCATTTGATGCTTATGGGCAAATGGGTGGTTCAGGAGTGACCATTGCCTTCATTATCGCAGTCTTCCTATTTTCAAAACGCCAAGAATACCGTGCAGTTGCAAAATTGTCTGCACCGATGGGTGTCTTTAATATCAATGAACCAATCACCTTTGGGATTCCAATGGTCTTAAATCCACTCTTCATTATTCCATGGCTTATCGTACCACCAATCTGTTGTGGAATTGCTTATACAGCAACAGCTCTAGGCTTGATTCCTTCAGTTTATGTATCTATTCCATGGATTACTCCTCCAGGACTTTATGCCTTCCTTGCAACAGGGGGAAATCTCTTAGCAGGTGCTATTTCACTCTTTAATGTCTTTGTTGCTTTCCTTATCTGGACACCATTTGTTATTGCAGCAAATAAGGTAGAAGTAGGGGAAAATGCGTAACACAATATGAGGGCCGGGACAGCGATTCCAGGCCTTTTATAGTGAATTGAATAAAGATTAGGACATCGTTATACTCTATAAAAATCAAAATCTGACTAGGCAACGAAATCGTAGCTAGAACTGAAGTTCAGCAAGGTGAGTTAACGACGTCAGACTTTGATTTTTGACGAGTATAAGTCGCTTTACTTCAATAGTCCAGTAGACTGTTGAAGGTTGGAAATAGGGATTATGGAGTAATCCTCAATTAACGCCAGCTCTATCTGCAGCTCCTTGCCTTGTCCTATTCCTTTCTCAATTCACTATATTTGCTATCATTTTTATCATTGAACGGAGTATGGAGGTAGGAAAAGATAGGGAGAGATTAGCCTCGTTTCAGCAATAAATCAGGATTTTTGCTAGAATAGAAGTATGAAAGCATTGATTTTTGATTTGGATGATACCTTGTATAATCAGGAAGAGCCTTTTCAGCGGGCGGTTCAGGCACATCTACCTGTCCAAGATGAGCAAATGGGTGACTTATATATAGCCTTTAGACTGTATGCAGATGAGGTTTTTGAAGCCGCGACAGCAGGCGATATCACACTCGAAAGTAGCCATATTTACCGAATGAAGCGAGCTTTGGCTGATGTTGGCTATGCAGTTTCAGATGAATTGGCGCTCACTATTCAGCAAGAGTACCAAGAAAACCAAGGGAAGCTATCGCTTAGTCCAGAATTTCCAGCTATTTTTGACTATTGTCGTCAGAACAAGATTCGTCTGGGGATTATTACCAATGGCCCACATCTTCATCAACTGCGCAAGTTGCAATCCTTAGAAATGACCAATTGGATTTCAGAGTATGTGACTATTATTTCTGGTCAAGTGGGAGTAACCAAGCCTTCTAAGGAGATTTTTGACCTAATGGTAGAGAAGATGCAACTCTTACCTGAGGACATGTGCTATGTTGGTGATTCCTTTGAAAATGATGTTGCCGGTGCAAAAGCTGCAGGTTGGAAAGCCATTTGGCTCAATCACCGGAAACGGAAACAGCCCCAAAGTCCCTATCAAGCAGATGCGGTGGTGGAGGAGCGGGAAGAACTGCTCGGTGTGATTGAGCAATTAGTCAGTCACTCAGTTACCCAGTTTGAGGCAGAGCAGCAAGGAAAAGCCAATGAATAAGAAGTACCTCCTGTTAGATAGTATGAATGCCCTGCTTTCTTTTTTCGTGTGTCGCTACGTCTTTATGCACTATCTTTATTTTCAATATTATCTTCGGATGGTAGTGCGTATGCCTGAGATTGATTTTGTGGGACCATTGCTGGTCATTCTCGTCATGAGCTATAGTGTATTTGTTTTTATGAGCTTTTTCTATCGGAAGCACGTAGACAGGAAAATGATTCTAGTGCTATATGCCATTTATTTTGCTTGTTTAGCTTTCCTACTGGTTTTCAAAAGCATGGGGATTAAAGGGCTTGTCTTGAATCCGATGGAAACACTACAAGATATACAAGCTGGAAATATCTTCGTTCCTTTGATGAATCTTGTCATGTTTATTCCTCTAGGGACACTCGTTACAAGGAAAAAACAATTTTTAGTCGCAGTTGCTGGCGTGATAGGAGTTGAAATCGCCCAGTATGTCTTTAGCTTTGGGATTTGTGATACAGGAGATATTGTGCTAAATAGCGTAGGGATCTTGATTGGAATAGCCATCAGACAAATCGGCTTGCTAAAATTCTTCTTAGAGAAGATAGGCTAGCACTTTTTCCTTTCTTCTGGCTTTGTGATATAATAAATAGAGAAAGAAGTGTGGTGAAACATGTATATTGAAATGGTGGATGAAACAAAACAAGTGACAGAGGAAATGCAGCAACAGATTCGAGACTTGTTGGAGTTTGCGGCTCAAAAGATTGGTAAAGAGCAAAAGGAAATGGCTATTACCTTTGTTGATAACGCGCGTGTTCATGAGGTCAATTTGGAATACCGTGGCATCGACCGTCCGACAGATGTAGTGAGTTTGGAGTATAAGCCAGAGACCGAGATTGTCTTTGATGAGGAAGATTTGCTTGAGAATCCAGAATTGAGCGAGATGCTAGCGGATTTTGATGCCTACATCGGTGAGTTGTATATCTCCATTGATAAGGCGCATGAACAAGCAAAAGACTATGGTCATAGTTTTGAACGTGAAATGGGCTTTTTAGCTGTGCATGGTTTTCTGCACATTAACGGTTATGACCATTATACGCCGGAAGAAGAAGCAGAAATGTTTGGTTTACAAGAAGAAATACTGACAGCTTATGGACTTACACGAGAATAATCCACAAAAAAAATGGAAAAATAAAGATCTGGTTGCTAGCCTTGAGTTTGCGGTGACAGGTCTTTTTACGGCTTTTAAGGAAGAACGAAACATGCGAAAGCATCTGGTATCTGCGATTTTAGTCGTGATAGCTGGTTTGATTTTTCGTGTTTCAACAACCGAGTGGCTGTTTTTGCTCCTGAGTATTAGCTTGGTGATTGCTTTTGAAATTGTCAATTCTGCGATTGAAAATGTTGTTGATTTGGCGTCAAGCTACCATTTCTCCATGCTAGCAAAAAATGCCAAGGATATGGCAGCAGGGGCGGTTTTGTTTGTATCAGCTTTTGCTTTATTGACGGGGCTGATTATCTTTCTTCCAAAAATTTGGAATGTGATATTTTAAGGGGTAGAAATGACATTTAAATCAGGTTTTGTAGCTATTTTAGGACGTCCAAATGTTGGGAAATCAACTTTTCTCAACTACGTAATGGGACAAAAAATTGCTATTATGAGTGACAAGGCGCAGACGACGCGCAATAAAATTATGGGGATTTACACGACAGAGACAGAGCAGATTGTCTTTATTGATACGCCCGGTATCCATAAGCCCAAGACAGCCTTGGGTGATTTTATGGTGGAGTCTGCCTACAGTACTCTTCGCGAGGTGGATACGGTACTTTTTATGGTGCCAGCCGATGAGCCACGTGGTAAGGGTGATGATATGATTATGGAGCGCCTCAAATCTGCTAAAGTACCTGTTATTTTAGTGGTGAATAAGATTGATAAGGTGCATCCGGATCAGCTCTTGGAGCAGATTGATGATTTTCGAACGCAGATGGACTTTAAGGAAATCGTCCCAATTTCTGCGACCCAAGGAAATAACGTCAATCGACTTATGGAAATCTTAAAGGATAATCTAGACGAAGGTTTCCAGTATTTCCCAGCTGATCAGATTACGGATCATCCAGAGCGCTTTTTGGTGTCTGAGATGATTCGGGAGAAGGTGCTTCATTTGACCCGTGAAGAGATTCCGCATTCAGTAGCTGTTGTCATTGATAGTATGAAGCGAGATGAGGAGACGGATAAGATTCACATTCGAGCAACCATTATGGTCGAACGTGATAGCCAAAAAGGCATTGTCATCGGAAAAGGTGGAGCTATGCTCAAGAAAATTGGCTCCATGGCTCGCCGTGACATCGAGTTAATGTTGGGTGATAAGGTCTTCTTAGAAACCTGGGTCAAGGTCAAGAAAAATTGGCGGGATAAAAAGCTAGACTTGGCGGACTTTGGCTATAATCAAAAAGAGTATTAATGAGTTTTTCCGTGATGAAAAATGATTGAAGAAACGGGCAGCAAAGCATAGCCCGTTGACTTTTTGTGCTGATTGTAAGGAGTGAAGTGTTAGGAATGTGTGGAAAGATTCGATTGGTTGAGCCAAATGAAGTCGAAATCTGGCTAGGTTTTGCAAAACAAATCTGGTCTAGCGATAGAGAGAAGTTACGGACAGGCTTTTTAAGCAATCCATTTCCCTATGAATTTCTCTACTGGCGTGGAGGAAAGGCTCTTGCCTGATTAAGTCTTTCTATTCGCAAAGAATATGTGGAAGGGTGTGCTAGTCTTCCAACTGCCTATTTAGAGGGGATTGCCGTTCTCCCAGAAGCGAGGCAACAAGGCATCGCACGAGAATTGCTTGCCTTTGCCAAACAATGGGCGAAAGACCAGGATTGTCTACAATTAGCTTCCGATTGTTCCTTAGAAAATGAGCTTAGCCAAGTATTTCATCACAGAAACGGCTTTTGTGAAGTAAGTCGAACGGTTCATTATATCTTGAACGTGGATTAGAAGCGGTTCTATACAAGAGGTAAGTCGAAGGATTAGGCTAAGCTTGCTCTTTATATAAAAAATAATGAAGAAAGGATAGGGAAGCTGGTGTTCGAAATGAAATACTAGTTGCGGACGGTGTCAAAAAGTTACAACTTACCTAAAGTAGGTGTTATTGATAGATTTGGCTATGTCCGCTTACGCCCTTTGTATCTTAATCATGCCAGAATTACCAGAGGTTGAAACCGTTCGCAAGGGACTTGAAAAACTGGTTGTTGGAAAAAGAATTCAGAAAGTAGAGATCACCTATCCTCGTATGGTGTTGACGGGGGCAGATGTTTTGCGTGAAGTCTTGGTTGGACAGGAGATTTGCGAGGTCAAGCGTCGCGGGAAGTATCTTTTGCTTTACTTGACAGATTTCGTGCTTATTTCCCATTTGCGGATGGAAGGTAAGTACAATTACTTTCCTGATCAAGTACCAGAAAATAAGCATTTTCATGCCTTTTTCACCTTTACAGATGGCAGTCACTTGGTCTATCAAGATGTGCGGAAGTTTGGAACTCTTGAGTTGCTAACAAGAGAACAAGTTGAGGATTATTTTCTCTCGAAAAAGTTAGGGCCAGAGCCGACCGCAGAAGATTTCGACTATGAGCGATTTACCGTTCAACTCGCCAAATCGAAAAAGCCTATTAAAGCCCACTTGCTGGATCAGACCTTGGTGGTAGGGCTGGGCAATATCTATGTGGACGAAGCCTTGTTTCAAGCAGGCATTCATCCTGTAAGAACTAGCCAAAGTCTCTCAACCAAAGAAAGCAAGGCCTTGCACCAAGCGATTATCGCCGTATTGCAACTAGGGGTTGAAAAAGGTGGCTCGACCATTCGAACCTATAAAAATGCCCTTGGAATGGATGGGACTATGCAAGATTATCTACAAGTTTATGGAAAGCAGGGACAAGAGTGTCCGCGTTGTCAGACAGAGATGATGAAATTCCAGTTATCTGGTCGTGGAACGCATATTTGTCCCAAGTGTCAGGTCGCGCCATGACGAGAGTGATTGGATTAACAGGTGGTATTGCTTCGGGGAAATCCACAGTGACAGCTTATTTGCGAAAACGTGGCTATCAGGTCATTGATGCGGACCAAGTCGTTCACCAGTTGCAAGAAAAAGGTGGGAAACTCTATCAGGTTTTAGTCGAAGAATTTGGAACAGGCATTGTAGCAGCCGATGGCAAACTTAACCGAGAGCGATTAGGAGAGCTGGTTTTTGGGCAAAAAAAAGTCAGAGAACGACTTTCTCAGCTGCAAGATGGAGTTATTCGACAGGAACTGGTGAAAGAACGCGATCGATTGGCTGAAATGACAGATGTGCTGTTCATGGACATTCCCTTGCTCTTTGAATTGGGCTATGAAGAAGTAGTCGATGAGATTTGGCTTGTCGTACTGGCACCAGAGCTACAATTAGAACGGTTAATGGAGCGAAATCAGCTCAGTCTAGGGGCAGCAAAGGAGCGTTTAGCCGCACAAATGCCTCTTGAAGAAAAGAAAAAGCGGACACCGTATCAGATTGATAATGGTGGAGAAAGGCTTGCAACTTATGCACAAGTTGACCAGCTTTTACAGCGTATAGAAAGAAGATGATTTTATTTTAAGTCAGGATGTTTGGAAGCAAAATCTAAAAATTGCTTGGGTAGGAAATTTTTTTGTTGGATCAAGTATTTCGATGGTTATGCCCTTTATTTCCGTATTTGTCGAAGAATTGGGAGCCCCGAAAAATCAGGTAGAATTTTATGCAGGTCTGGCAGTATCAACAACAGCCTTGGCCTCAGCAATCATGTCTCCGATTTGGGGGAGTTTGGCTGACCGGTATGGGCGTAAACCAATGATGGTACGGGCTAGTGCCGTCATGGTCATTAGCATGGGAGGTTTGGCCTTTATCAACAATGTGTTTTGGCTCATTCTCTTGCGAATACTAACAGGAATGTTTGCAGGATATGTGCCCAATTCAACTGCCTTGATTGCCAGTCAAGTCCCTAAAGAAAAGACAGGTTACGCTCTTGGTACCTTGTCAACAGGTTTAGTGGCAGGAACCTTAATTGGTCCAATGCTCGGTGGTTTCCTGGCAGAAGTAGTCGGTATGCGCTTGGTTTTTCTGATTGTAGGTTTCTTACTCTTTCTCGTGACGATTGTGACCTATTTCTATATCAAGGAAGATTTTACACCGATTAAGGCAGGTGAGGAGATGAGCCTAGGCGAAGTCTTTCACCAGATTAGGGACAAGCAGATTGTGCTGAGCTTATTTGTCACCAGTATGATTATTCAAATGGCAGCCCAGTCGGTCGTGCCAATCTTGACACTTTACATTCGGTATTTGGGCCAAACGGAAAACCTCTTATTTGTATCTGGGGTGATTATTTCGGTACTGGGTGTTTCTTCGATGGTCAGCTCACCGCAGCTTGGAAAATTGGGCGATAAGATTGGAAATCACCGTCTCTTGCTCATGGCTCTGCTATACAGTTTCATCATGAATTGGCTCAATGCCCATGCGACAACTCCCTTGCAATTAGGAATTTTCCGCTTTTTCTATGGTTTTGGAACAGGAGCGCTTTTGCCGTCTGTCAATTCCTTACTGGCGAAATTAACCCCCAAAGAAGGGATTTCACGGATTTTTTCTTTCAATCAAACCTTTATGTACATGGGTTCTGTTTTGGGACCAATGCTGGGGTCAGGTGTGGCAACGTATCTAGGTTATCGTTGGGTATTCTATGTGACCTGTAGCTTAGTGCTGGTCAATCTCATCTGGTCGCTCTATAGTTTTAGAAATTACTTGAAAGTCAGGGAAATTTAGTGAGAATTAAAATCAATTTACAATGTTCAGAATGTGGTAGTAAAAATTATCTGACCAGCAAAAATAGCAAGACCCATCCACAAAAGATTGAAGTCCTAAAATACTGTCCAAAAGAGAGAAAAGTGACACTACATGTTGAAACCAAGTAGATTTTGTGGTATACTGTTGGGAGTTATTAAAGAAAGAGAACAATTATGTATAACGTTTTATTAACCATTCTTTTAATTTTATCTGCTATTATTATTATCGCTATCTTTATGCAACCAGCTAAAAATCAATCAAGTAATGTGTTTGATGCGAGTTCAGGAGCTCTCTTTGAACGGACAAAGGCGCGTGGTTTTGAGGCTGTTATGCAGCGATTAACCGCTATTCTCGTCTTTTGCTGGATGTTGATTGCGCTGGCCTTGGTAATTATTTCAAGTAAGTAAAAAGACTGGGACTTGTTCTTAGTCTCTTTTTTATCATGTGCTAGAATCAGGTTGTTTTCATTTATTAGGTCATTAACGCGTCCTGCCTAGTGCAAATACTTTATAAAATTCAAAATGAAACGACAATAGTCCAGCAGAGAAAAACAATCAGAAGAAGAGTTGCTACCTGTCACTAGGTGCACATATAAACCAACGAAAAGAGAAAAATGAAAAAAGAAATTATTGCCTATATTGAAGCAGTAGGTCCTGTCACTATGGACCAGCTGGCAGACCATTTTCAAGCGCGGTCTGCTAAAGAGTTTACGAATTTGGTCAAGCAGGTATCCCAGATGGAGGGACACCGGCAATTAAGTTTTGATGATCACGGTCGAATTGCCTTACCAGAAAAGAAGAAAAAAAATCGTGTAACCCTGACTGGGATTTTTCGGGCCAACAAAAACGGTTTTGGCTTTGTCACCGTTGATGAAGCAGAAGATGATCTTTTTGTCAGCCGAAATGATGTCAACTATGCTATTGAAGGAGACAGGGTTGAAGTTGCGATTAAGAAGGTCGCAGACCGCCTCAAGGGGACGGTAGCAGAAGCAGAAGTGATTGACATCTTAGAGCATAGTCTAAAGACAGCTGTTGGGCAGCTTGTCTTTGATGAAGATAAAAAAGAATTTGCAGGCTATATCAAGTCTAAAAATCAAAAAATCAGCCAGCCGATTTATCTGAAAAAATCAGCCTTGGTCTTGGACGGAACAGAAATTGTCAAGGTCGATATTGAGCAATACCCCAACAAAAAACGGGATTATTTTGTGGCGACGATTCGAGACGTCATTGGACACAAGGATGATGTCGGTATTGATGTCTTAGAGGTGCTAGAGTCCATGGACATCCTATCCGAATTTCCCGATGAGGTATTGGCAGAAGCCAATCAAATTCCAGACCAGCCTACCGAAAAAGACTATGAAGGGCGCTTGGATTTGCGTAAGGAGATTATCTTTACGATTGACGGAGCAGATGCAAAAGATTTGGATGATGCAGTGCATATCAAGCAACTCAAAAATGGCAATCTGGAGCTGGGAGTCCATATCGCAGATGTTTCTCACTATGTGACAGAAGGATCTGCCTTAGATAAAGAAGCTCTTAATCGTGGAACCTCAGTCTACGTCACAGATCGCGTGGTGCCCATGCTACCTGAACGCTTGTCAAATGGTATTTGCTCCCTAAATCCTAATGTGGATCGCCTAACCCAGTCTGCTATCATGGAAATTAACCGTAAGGGGCGTGTGGTGAAGCATTGGATTGGTCAAACGGTCATCAACACCACCTATCGGATGACCTATGCAGATGTTAATCGGATGATTGCCGGAGACAAAGCCAAACAGGAAGAATTTTCAAAAATCGTCCCAAGTGTGGAGAAAATGGTTCTGCTTCACGAAACGTTAGAAGCCATGCGGCTCAAGCGTGGAGCGCTTAATTTTGATACTAGTGAAGCGAAGATTATTGTCAATAAAGAGGGTCTGCCAGTTGATATCCAATTGCGGCAACGTGGCATTGCTGAGCGAATGATTGAGTCCTTTATGCTGGTCGCAAATGAAACGGTCGCAGAGCATTTTAGTCAGTTAGAACTGCCTTTTATCTATCGGATTCATGAGGAGCCAAAGGCTGATAAATTACAGAAATTCATCGACTATGCGAGTAGTTTTGGTCTTGGTATTGCAGGAACAGCTAGTTCCATTACTTCAGATGCCTTGCAAGACCTCATGGCGCGTGTGGCCGAGGAGCCTTATGCAGATGTTCTCAATATGATGCTTCTTCGTTCCATGCAACAGGCTCGGTATTCAGAGCATAATCATGGCCACTATGGACTCGGTGCGGATTACTATACGCATTTTACCAGTCCGATTCGGCGCTATCCCGATTTGTTGGTGCATCGAATGGTGCGACAATATAGCACAGTGACACCTGAAGTGGTCGCGCATTTTGAAGCAGAAATTCCTGCCATTGCCAAACAAACTTCTAGCTTGGAGCGTCGGGCGTTCGAGGCAGAGCGTGAAGTAGAAGCCATGAAAAAAGCAGAATACATGCAGGAATTTGTCGGGCAAGAATTCGATGGCGTGGTGTCTAGTATTGTCAAGTTTGGTCTTTTTGTGGAATTACCAAATACCGTTGAGGGCTTGATTCATATTCAACATCTACCTGAATTTTACCACTACAATGAACGAACCTTGACGCTCAAAGGAGAAAAATCAGGACGTACTTTCCGAGTTGGGCAAAGCATTCGCATCCAATTGACACGGGCAGATAAGCTAACCGGTGAAATTGATTTTGCTCATGTACCGTCTGATATGGATCAAATCGAGCCACCCCTAAAGGCAGTTCGCAAAAGCAAGAGCCATGCCAATCGAAATCGTTCAGACCGAACTGGTCGTGGAAAAGGCAAGGGACATAAGCAAGAGGAAGTAGCTCATCGTTCCAGTAAAAAAGGAAAAGAGAAGAAAAAGAAGCCATTTTATAAGGAAGTGGCCAAAGGAAAACGCAAAAAAAGGAGATAGAGATGGCAAAGGGTGAAGGAAAGGTCTTAGCGCAGAACAAGAAAGCCCGGCATGATTATACGATTGTCGATACCATTGAAGCAGGTCTTGTCTTGACTGGTACAGAAATCAAATCAATCCGTGCAGGACGGATCAATCTGAAAGATGGCTTTGCCCAGATTCGTAAAGGCGAAGCCTGGCTCAATAATGTCCATATTGCCCCCTATGATGAGGGAAATATCTGGAACCAAGATCCGACGCGCACACGTAAGTTACTCCTGCGCAAGAAGCAAATTGCCAGCCTAGAACATGAGGTAAAAGGAACAGGTATGACCCTTGTTCCCCTTAAGGTCTATCTGAAAGATGGCTTTGCCAAGGTGTTGATTGGGATTGCCAAAGGAAAACACGATTATGACAAGCGTGAATCGATCAAGCGCCGTGAACAAAACCGCGACATTGCTCGCACGATGAAAGCAATCAATGCGAGGTAGAGGTGCCAAGGAGTTGGAACTGGCGCTGTCAATCACGCAGTAATGACTTGTAAGAGAAGCTGGAATTGTGTCCGGCTTCTTATTTTTTTACGACTAAGGTACAGTTTATATCCAAAGCATTTAAGTAAGTATCCTAAAAGCGCTAACGTTGATTTTCATTAAATATAAGGTAATGTGACTACCAAAATATGAAAATAGTAAATAATCAGATAGCAAACAAGATGAGAAAAGCATCTAAAACAGAAAAAATATAGAAAAAATAGATAAAAAGCTTAAATTTGCAAGGGATTTCATTGACAAAATATTCGGGGGGGGGTATAATATAAGGTAAGATACTAGAGGTACTTTTTAATAAAGGTAATTCTTTGTCTATAAAATTTATAAAGGAGTATCTACTTGTGAAAAGAAATAATAAAAGCAAGTTTGATTGGTATGGCTTGAGCCAACGGTTTTCCATTCGGAAATACCATTTTGGTGCAGCCAGTGTTCTTCTAGGAACTGCGGTGACGTTGGGACTAGCGACTAACGTATCAGCAGATGAAGTTGAGGTGGCAAACACAGCACCTGTAACGACAGAAGTTGCTAAAACAGAAGTTGCCCAAGTAGAAGAAGTAGCACCAGCTGAGGTTAGTAGCCCAGTTGAAACAAGCAAGCCAGTAGTAGACCTAGTCACAGTTAAAGGATTGGCGCTTGATACCTTGAAAGAATTAACGGCATTAACTGATGCAGAAAAAGCTGTTTTTGAAAAAGACATCGAAGCAGCTTCTACTCAAGAAGCGGTCAATGAGATTGTAGAACTAGCAAAAGTTGCAAACAACAATGCAGCGCTAGCAGCGGACCTCAAGGCGCAAGAAGCAGCAGCTGAAGCTGATTTAGCAGCAGCAAAAGCAACTGCCGTAGCAGGTCTAGAGGCTTACACACACATCTCAGCAGAAGCTAAAGCAGACTTTGTAGCTCAAATCAATGCAGCTGAAAACCGAGTAGCGCTTGACGAGATAGCAAAAGAAGCAAGTAAGGCTGAAAAGCGTGCGATTGCTTTCCCAACACAAGGAGAGCCAATTCCAACTGGAACAGGCATTCGGAAAGTAAGCTCACAGCTTTACACAGATGCAGTTAGAGAAATCAAGGCTTTGGAAAATCTGACGGATATTGAAAAACGTTATTACACAGCAGAATTGACCAAGCTCACAAAGGGCATCATCAATCGTGATGATCAAGCAAATGATGTTCTTGCAAAAGCAAGAGCACACAATACGCTGGTTGCTAAAAATCGTGGAACTTCTGAAGCAGATGCAATTGAAAATACCGTTGCGCCAAATGCAGATAGCAGTGCAAGCGGAAGTGTCCGCCAAAAATTTGGTGGTGATATCAATGATAACGATGAACGGTATACTCGCCCACTTCCAGGTGTGAAAGTCTACGCCCAATGGTTTGAAAAAAATGGATATGCCTCTCCGATTTATACCTCTACTTCTAATGAAGATGGTAGTTTCGGTATTGGATTAGCAGACTTCATTGGTGCAGATGGGAAACTGTATCGCTTTGATGCCGATGCGGCTCTACCACAGGGAGAAAAATGGCGTATCTGGTCTATCAATCCAGACACCAATAAATACACCCTTCTTTACTCATTTGGGGATGAGCAAATTGCTCCTGAAGGCATTGTAAAAGATATTACTGCGGGAGCGAATCAAAGTCTTACAAATGACAATTTGACAAATGCTAAGATTTTGTATGCTTATAAGACCGATGATGTATGGCGTCAAGATGCAAAACCAACAGAAGCGGTTATCACCGAAGGTGGGTACGTCAAAGGTTCGGTCTACTGGAATAACAACTCTCCAGCAGGGAACCAGATTACAGTTGACCTAGCGAGTCGTGAGAATAAATTTGACCTTGGGATACCAGGAGTTAAAGTGTATGCTTCTTATCTAAGTGACTACGCTGTTGCCCAATTGAATGATGCAGAAGTATTGAAAAACTTTATCGATGCTAGTTCAGAATGGCAACCATCTGTCAATAGGGACAAATCGTCAAATATCCGTGGTGCAAAATGGACACAGGCAAACGAAGATAAACTACGTGCCTATATCCTTAAACAAGTAAAAGCTGACCGTGCAAAATGGGTAGCTGAAACAGTTTCCACTACCACAACTGGCGACGGTGATTTTGCCCTTCAATTCAACGGTACATTTGGTTTGAGGTGGAATCATCAAGGACCAGGTTCGGCAGCAAGCGTTCTTAAAACAAATGCGAATGTTGTGAATGCTCAGACTGGTGAATCAAAACCAGGTACAGAGTGGAATGGGGTAGTAGCACCAAGTCCTTCTTATGGTTCATGGACATCGCTTCCTAATATTGGAAATCCAAGAACATTGGCAGATGCACCAAAACACGTCAATACTGATTGGGTATTTGTAACGACAGAAGAAAAAGAAGGCATTTCCTTCTACACACCATTCTATGGCGATGTGCCAAAAGGTGGTACTGGTGGTAAATTTGACCTTCAAGGTGTTGGAACACGTTGGGATACCGTCATCCGTGATGGAAATACGCTTGGTTTAAATAATGACAGTGTGACCAATGTTTACTTTGCGGCTGTTAATGACAATTTGACATTTGACATCTACAACTACGATTCGTTCAAAAATGTGGCTCATCCAGGAGATACTGCAAGCACGAAAACAGCTGGATTGGCACCAAACCACGGAGAAACCTATAAGATTATCTGGAAGGATGAGGATGGAAAAGTTGTCCAAGAATCAGATCCATTGCAAGTAAATCCAGACGGAACTCTTCCAGAAAGTTCATTCATGGTTCCTAGCGACCTTAAAAAGACAACGATTTACTTTGCAGAATTATACGCACTAGGAAAAGACGGAGCTCTTCCAAACTATCCTATTCAAAAAGATTCATTTACAGCGGTTTATCGTGAACTTCCTAAGTATGAAGATACCTACTCCGATTTGGGAGTGAAGAAAGCTTCTGCAGCTCCGACATTTGATATTGAGCACACACCAGACGTTGAGAAAAATCCAGCACCAAAAGGAGCAACATTCGATTTCGTATCAGCAGATGGTTCTGATACTGCTCCAGCAGGATTTGCGATTGATTCTAAGACCGGTGTCATCACCTGGAACAATCCAACAGAAGATACAACCGTTGATGTTGAAGTTACATATGCAGATGGAACAACAGCAACAACAACTGCTAAATTCTTTATCAATAAACCGGACAAAGACAAGTATACCCCGGCTTATGAGGATACAGAGGTGAAAGCTGGCAAAACCGCTGCTACTAAAGCGCCAACCTTTACAGATAAAGAAGGTGCGCCAGCAACTCCGACAGTTACGAAGTATGAATTGGGCGTAGAACCACCAGTAGGAGCGAGCGTAGATCCAACGACAGGTGTAGTCACTATGCCAATCGGAGACAGTGCTGGTCCTGGTACTGTGTTTACTGTTCCAGTTAAGGTTACTTATGAGGACGGTTCGAGCGAAGAAGTAAAAGCTAAAATTTCAGTTGTTGCTTCTGACAATGACAAATACACCCCAGCTTATGAAGACACAAGCGCAAAAGCTGGTGCAACTGCTACTTCTAAAGCCCCAACCTTTACTGAAAATGGAGGCACTGAAGCTACACCAACCGGTGTGAAATATGAATTGGGCGATAATGCTCCAGCAGATGCTCAAATCGATCCAAACACAGGCGTTGTAACCCTTCCAATCCCAGAGGGCACTGCTCCTGGTACAGCATATACTGTTCCAGTAAAAGTTGTCTACGAAGATGGAAGCAAAGACGATGCAGCAGTCAAAGTGACAGTTGCTGATTCAGATAAAGACAAATACACCCCAACATACTCAGACGCTAGCGGTAAGCCAGGTGAAGCAGTGACGACAAAAGCGCCAACCTTCAGTCCAGAATTACCAGCAGATGCTAAAAAACCAACCTACACAATCTCAACAGAGCAACCAGCAGGAACAACTCCACTTCCAGCAGGAACAACAGCGACAGTTGACGGAGATGGTAAGGTTAGCGTAACTGTTCCGTCAGATGCAGCTCCAGGAACAGAGTACACGATTCCAGTTGAAGTAACCTATGGTGATGGCTCTAAAGAAGTTGTCCCAGTTAAGGTAACAGTAGCAGAACCAGATAAAGACACTACTAAACCAACTATTGAAGCAATCGGTGACCAAACAGTTGTGGAAGGTAAAGCAATCACTCCAATCACTGTTAAAGCAACAGACGATTCAGGTAAAGCACCAACAGTAACTGTTGACGGTCTTCCAGATGGTGTTACTTACGATCCAACAACAGGTGTGATTTCAGGTACTCCAACTGTAGACAATTGGGGCACAGATGAAGAGAAACCATTCACAGTAACGGTTACAGCGACTGATGAAGCTGGTAACAAGACAACTGAAACGTTTGACATCAAGGTTCAACGCGACACTGATAAAGACGGAATGCCAGATGTGACAGATCCAGATGATGACAACGACGGATTTAGTGACGAAGATGAGAAAACAGCTAAGACAGATCCGAAAGATCCAACCAGCAAGCCAACAGTCACTACAGACGCTGACAAGTACACCCCATCTTACTCAGACGCTAGCGGTAAGCCAGGTGAAGCAGTGACGACAAAAGCGCCAACCTTCAGTCCAGAATTACCAGCAGATGCTAAAAAACCAACCTACACAATCTCAACAGAGCAACCAGCAGGAACAACTCCGCTTCCAGCAGGAACAACAGCGACAGTTGACGGAGATGGTAAGGTTAGCGTAACTGTTCCGTCAGATGCAACTCCAGGAACAGAGTACACGATTCCAGTTGAAGTAACCTATGGTGATGGCTCTAAAGAAGTTGTCCCAGTTAAGGTAACAGTAGCAGCACCAGATAAAGACACTACTAAACCAACGATTGAAGCAATCGGTGACCAAACAGTTGTGGAAGGTAAAGCAATCACTCCAATCACTGTTAAAGCAACAGATGATTCAGGTAAAGCACCAACAGTAACTGTTGACGGTCTTCCAACAGGTGTTACCTTCGATCCAACAACAGGTGTGATTTCAGGTACTCCAACTGTAGCTGATTGGGGCACAGATGAAGAGAAACCATTCACAGTAACGGTTACAGCGACTGATGAAGCTGGTAACAAGACAACTGAAACGTTTGACATCAAGGTTCAACGCGACACTGATAAAGACGGAATGCCAGATGTGACAGATCCAGATGATGACAACGACGGATTTAGTGACGAAGATGAGAAAACAGCTAAGACAGATCCGAAAGATCCAACCAGCAAGCCAACAGTCACTACAGACGCTGACAAGTACACCCCATCTTACTCAGACGCTAGCGGTAAGCCAGGTGAAGCAGTGACGACAAAAGCGCCAACCTTCAGTCCAGAATTACCAGCAGATGCTAAAAAACCAACCTACACAATCTCAACAGAGCAACCAGCAGGAACAACTCCGCTTCCAGCAGGAACAACAGCGACAGTTGACGGAGATGGTAAGGTTAGCGTAACTGTTCCGTCAGATGCAACTCCAGGAACAGAGTACACGATTCCAGTTGAAGTAACCTATGGTGATGGTTCGAAAGAAGTTGTCCCAGTTAAGGTAACAGTAGCAGCACCAGATAAAGACACCACTAAACCAACTATTGAAGCAATCGGTGACCAAACAGTTGTGGAAGGTAAAGCAATCACTCCAATCACTGTTAAGGCAACAGATGATTCAGGTAAAGCACCAACAGTAACTGTTGACGGTCTTCCAACAGGTGTTACCTTCGATCCAACAACAGGTGTGATTTCAGGTACTCCAACTGTAGCTGATTGGGGCACAGATGAAGAGAAACCATTCACAGTAACGGTTACAGCGACTGATGAAGCTGGTAACAAGACAACTGAAACGTTTGACATCAAGGTTCAACGCGACACCGATGGCGACGGAATGCCAGATGTGACAGATCCAGATGATGACAACGACGGATTTAGTGACGAAGATGAGAAAACAGCTAAGACAGATCCGAAAGATCCAACCAGCAAGCCAACAACAACTATCGATGGTGTGTCAGATAAGACCGTTACCGAAGGACAGCCAATTGAACCAATCACTGTTACAACTACCAACGTTCCAGAAAGTGGTAAGACAGAAGTGACAGGTCTTCCAGACGGATTAACCTTTGATCCAGAAACTGGTAAAATTTCAGGTACTCCAACTAAATTGACTGATTGGGGTAAAGAGGAAGAAACACGTGAGTTCAAAGGTAAAGTTGAAGTAAAAGACAAAGATGGTAAGGTAATCGCTGAAAAACCATTTGTTATCACTGTTCAACGCGACACTGATGGCGACGGAATGCCAGATGTGACAGATACAGATGATGACAACGATGGCTTCACTGACGAACAAGAGAAAACAGCTAATACAGATCCGAAAGATCCAAACAGCAAGCCAACAGTCACTACAGATGCCGATAAGAATGATCCAAAAGCGAAGGAACAAACAGTTGGTTTGAATGAAACACCAAAAGCAGAAGATTCAATTGAAAACTTGAAAGACCTGCCAGCGGGCACTACAGTTTCCTTCAAGGACCCAGTTGATACTTCAACCGAAGGTGAAAAGAACGCAACAGTAGTTGTGACTTACCCAGATGGTTCAAGTGAAGAAGTTCCAGTTAAGATTGTCGTGAAAGACAAACTTACAGACGCCGATAAGAATGATCCAAAAGCGAAGGAACAAACAGTTGGCTTGAATGAAACACCAAAAGCAGAAGATTCAATTGAAAACTTGAAAGACCTGCCAGCGGGCACTACAGTTTCCTTCAAGGACCCAGTTGATACTTCAACAGAAGGTGAAAAGAACGCAACAGTAGTTGTGACTTACCCAGATGGTTCAAGTGAAGAAGTTCCAGTTAAGATTGTCGTGAAAGACAAACTTACAGACGCCGATAAGAATGATCCAAAAGCGAAGGAACAAACAGTTGGCTTGAATGAAACACCAAAAGCAGAAGATTCAATTGAAAACTTGAAAGACCTGCCAGCGGGCACTACAGTTTCCTTCAAGGACCCAGTTGATACTTCAACAGAAGGTGAAAAGAACGCAACAGTAGTTGTGACTTACCCAGATGGTTCAAGTGAAGAAGTTCCAGTTAAGATTGTCGTGAAAGACAAACTTACAGACGCCGATAAGAATGATCCAAAAGCGAAGGAACAAACAGTTGGCTTGAATGAAACACCAAAAGCAGAAGATTCAATTGAAAACTTGAAAGATCTGCCAGCGGGTACTACAGTTTCCTTCAAGGACCCAGTTGATACTTCAACAGAAGGTGAAAAGAACGCAACAGTAGTTGTGACATATCCAGATGGATCAAGCGAAACAGTTTCAGTTAAGATTGTCGTGAAAGACAAACGTACAGACGCCGATAAGAATGATCCAAAAGCGAAGGATCAAACAGTTGGCTTGAATGAAACACCAAAAGCAGAAGATTCAATTGAAAACTTGAAAGATCTGCCAGCGGGTACTACAGTTTCCTTCAAGGACCCAGTTGATACTTCAACAGAAGGTGAAAAGAACGCAACAGTAGTTGTGACATATCCAGATGGATCAAGCGAAACAGTTTCAGTTAAGATTGTCGTGAAAGACAAACGTACAGACGCCGATAAGAATGATCCAAAAGCGAAGGATCAAACAGTTGGCTTGAATGAAACACCAAAAGCAGAAGATTCAATTGAAAACTTGAAAGATCTGCCAGCGGGTACTACAGTTTCCTTCAAGGACCCAGTTGATACTTCAACAGAAGGTGAAAAGAACGCAACAGTAGTTGTGACTTACCCAGATGGTTCAAGTGAAGAAGTTCCAGTTAAGATTGTCGTGAAAAATGCTGATAAGACAGCTGATAAGCCAACTATCATAGCCAATGAGGATGGGTCTGTAACAGTTAAACCAGGTGCAGATAATGTAAAAGAAAGCATTACCTACACCGATGAAGCTGGTAATAATCACACAATTACCATCACTAAAGGTGAAAATGGCAACTGGACAGCAGCAGGTGCACTTCCAGAAGGTGTGACAATTAGCAAAGACGGTGCCCTAACTATTCCAGCTGATAAGGTTAAGGACGGGTCAACTGTTACTGCTACAGGTACAGACAATCAAGGCAATACAGAAACTGCGACTGGTACTGCAGGACATGCCAAACATCATGAAGTATCGAAAAATCCGCCAGTTGTGGAAAAACCAACCTTGGTGATTCCAAGACCAGTACCAGCTCCAGATTTAGGAACTCCAAAACCAGGTAAGCAAGGTCAACCAAGTACGGAGTTAGCTGGTAAACAAGAAAAACCAAGTACAGAGTCAATGAGCCAAAAATCACCAACTCCAGTGAAGATGGCTTCAGATAAAACAGCAGATAAATCAATGGAATCATCCGCTACGACTGCAGCACTTCCTAAGACAGGTACAGAGGCTTCTAATGTGGGAGTTTATGGCCTAGCAGCCCTTGGACTTGCAGGCTTCTTAGCCCTAGGTAAACGCAAGAGAGAAGACGAAGAGTAGACTTCTCTTCCCTCTCATACTATACAAACGCTTAGAAAGAAATTTCTAGGCGTTTTCTTTTAATGCTCGTCAAAAATTAACCTCTGACGTCGTCATACTCATTTAATTTAAAAAATAGCCATTTTATCTATAACTGTTTATTTATGCTGATAAATAAATGTAACAAAGTAAGTCCAACAGAATATTCTTTCAGTAAATGGAATGGACAGTAATTAAAAAAATAGGTAGTTTATGCCTGAACCTTCTAAGAAAGTAGTAAAAAAGCTAACTTTGATTTTCATTTAGGATCACCTTGCTGAACTCTAGTTCCATCTGGCGTTTCGTTGCCTAGTCAACTGTTGATTTTTGTAGAGTATAGACAGATAGTGGAGGATCTACTTTGTTGTTTTGAAAATAAAGAGAAATTTTCATAAAAGCACTCAGAAAATATGCTAAACGTTTGACATATTTAGAAAAAATCTGTAGAATATCTAATGATAAATTAAAATTTAGGAGTATAGTATGCAACAGTCAAAGAAGAAATTAATCGCTCTTGGTGTAGCGAGTGCTTCGTTAGCAGCTAGTCTGACATCGATGAATGTAAAGGCAGACACAGAACCAGCATCAAATCTTACTGACAGTGAAAATATTCAAGCACCATCTGAATCGGTAGAAAAGTCAAAAACAGGAGTAGCAGAAACAACTGCTTCTACGACTGAAAAAGATACGGCTGAGGTTTCTAATAATAATAATAATAATGCTTTAGAAGAAGCAACGAAGGAAGAAACAGGACAAGGCCAACCTACTGATGAGGCAGCACAAAAGGAAGAAAAGGCAGCAGAAGTATCCTCACGTCTCAATAGCCCAGCTCTTCCAATCAATCCTACAACTGGACTGACAAGTGATGCAGAGAAAATTGCTTCAGAAGCGCAAATCGATATTGCAACCTTAACTGAAAAGCAAAAAGAAGCCCTTAATAAAATTGTTTTAGTTGATACGGCAGAATCTGGCAATCGGATGACGTACAAGCAATTTGAAGATATTGCGAATGCTCTGGTAGAACAAGATCCTAAGTATGCAATTCCATATTTTAATGCTGAAGTTATCAAAAATATGCCTGCAGCAACAACAAAAGATGCGCAGACGGGCGAAGTAGCTGATTTAGATGTCTGGGATTCATGGCCAGTACAGGATATCCGGACAGGGCACGTTTCGAACTGGAATGGTTATCAGCTTGTTGTGGCTATGATGGGTGTTCCAAATACAAACGACAACCATCTTTACCTCCTTTACAATCAATATGGGGATAACAATTTTGATAATTGGAAAAATGCAGGTTCCATCTTTGGATATACTCAAACGCCTGCCATCCAACAGTGGTCTGGTTCAGCGGTTGTTAACTCAGACAACTCGATCCAATTGTACTACACACATGTGGATACAACGGATCAAAATAGCAATAACCAACAACTTGCCACTGCAACCTTAAATCTTGTTCTTGAGAACGGAGAGGTTAAAATCAAGTCAGTTGAAAATGATAGAGTATTGACACCTGAGGGTGGAGATGGGTACTTCTACCAAAGCTACAAACAATGGCGTAAAACCTTTACAGGGGCTGATAATATCGCGATGCGTGATCCACACGTGATCGAAGATACAGATGGAAGCCGTTATCTTATATTTGAAGCGAGTACAGGGGAGCAAGATTACCAAGGAGAGCATCAAATCTACCGCTGGTCAAACTATGGTGGAGATGCTAAGTATAATGTCAAGAGCCTTTTCCGCTTGTTAGAAAATGCTGACATGTATGACCGTGCAAGTTGGGCAAATGCTGCGATTGGTATTTTGAAATTGACTGGTGATGAAAAAACACCAGAAATTGAACGTTACTATACTCCACTTGTAAGCTCTCCAATGGTAAGTGATGAGATTGAACGTCCAAACGTTGTCCGCTTAGGTGATAAATACTATCTCTTTGCAGCGTCGCGTCTGAACCATGGAAGTAACAATGATGCGTGGGTGAATGCAAATTACAATGTTGGGGATAACGTTGTCATGCTGGGTTATGTATCTGATTCCTTGACAAAAGGCTATAAACCACTAAATATGAGTGGTGTTGTCTTAACGGCATCTGTACCAGCGGATTGGCGTACAGCTACCTATTCTTATTACGCAGTACCTGTAGAAGGCTCATCAGATACCCTACTTGTTACGTCCTATATGACAAACCGTAATGAAGTCGCTGGAAAAGGTAAAAATTCTACTTGGGCTCCAAGTTTCCTTATTCAAATTCTTCCAGATAATACGACACGTGTCTTGGCTAAGATGACACAACAAGGGGACTGGATTTGGGATGAAGGTAGTGAGACTCAAATCACGGTTGGAACAAGAGATACTGCGCATCTTCCAGGTGAAGATGATGGCTATATCGATTGGAATGTTATTGGTGGTTACAACTTGAAGCACCATACAGCTCACGTTCCAACACGAACAACGCCAACTCCAACGCCAACACCGTATAGACCGACTCCAAGCACTCCACGGGTAACTCCTGAAGTGCCAGTGAGAGAAGTTCCGAAAGCTCCTGTGGCAACTCCAGCGGTCTTGAAGCCAGTGACTCCGACTCCTGTGTCAAGTGGGGAGAGCAAGTTACTTCCGAAAACAGGTGTTGCAAGTGAACAAAGTGGATTTGTTTATATGGCAACTGCTCTAGGTTTAGCTGGTTTGGCAATGCTTCCTAAACGGAAAGAAGAAAGGGAGTGAGACAAAAATCGGTATTTCGTAGAAATCGATTTTGTCAATTTTGCTTTCTTATTTCTAGGCTCAAGTATTAACAGTCCATTGGACTGTCTTAACTCTCTAGTTTCTAAGCTCGGGTATCAATAGTCACTCACCTGACTATTGATATGCGTCAAACTGTTAAAGCTATAAAAGAAGCGAGGCTTGGGCACTTTTGTCTCAGCCTCGTACCAGTTCAAATGTTTCTAACTGTTCATCAGCTCCTGTAGCGTGGGAATAGTTAGGTATAGGAGAGAGAATTGAAAGAGTTCTCTCTTTTTCTATTCTATAAGGGAGTGGGGAAAATCAGGATGAGCGCGTCGCGCTACCTATAAAAAAATCGTGATTTTGAAGAAATCGATTTTCCTCACTCCTTTCTTTCTAGGTTCGGGCTAAACGAACCCACTGGATTAGTTTACTCCCACCCCGCATGTTGACTAGCTTCCACAATTGAGAATTGTGGAAGGCTGGAAATAGAACGAGCGCAGCTCGCCCCTTGCAATTGAGAATTGTGGAAGGCTGGAAATAGAACGAGCGTAGCTCGCCCCTTGCAATTGAGAATTGTGAAAAGTTGGGAATAAGGCTAGCGAAGAACTATTCGCTAGCCTCTTCTAATAGAATGTTGATTCATCAGCGTTTTACAAACCAGACAATCCTCGCTTTGGGGGTCTCTAGGCTCGGGTATCAATAGTCACTCCCCTGACTATTGATATGCGTCAAACTATTAAGGCTATAAAAGAAGCGAGGCTTGGGCACTTTTGTCTCAGCCTCGTTAGTTAGAATGGGATAGACAGAGATTTCTAGGTGTTTCCGTTTAAAAACTGGAGAATAGTTGCAATGCGGGCAGGATTCTTTTACAATAGTAGAAAAAAGGAGATTTCTATGCAAGAGTTAGTAGCCTATAAACGGATGCCCATATGGACAAAGGAAACCGTTCCGACGGAGATTACCCATAAGCACAATACCAAGGTGGGTACTTGGGGCAAAATCAAGGTCGTAACGGGCGAAATCAAGTATGAAGCCATTTCAGACGAAAATGAGATTACTGCTATCCACCATTACCGAGCGACTGATGACATTCCCATGGTGGAGCCACAGGCTTGGCACCGTGTGACGTTGCTGACAGATGATACTAGCTTTTTTGTCGAGTTTTTCTGTCAACCAGAGGATTATTTTGCCAAGAAATACGGCTTTACCCGTACGCATTCGGAAGTCATTGAAGCTTTAGAGACCATTACTGAGCCATGCAAGGTCCTAGATTTAGGCTGTGGTCAAGGCAGAAATGCCCTTTATTTGTCTCAAAAAGGATTTGAGGTGACAGCTGTCGATCATCACCTGCCAAGTCTGGAGACCCTTTTGACAGTAATGGAAGCGGAAGATTTAGAGCTACAAGTTGGTCAGTATGATATTCATCAGGCACATCTTGAGCAATCCTATGATTGGATTATTTCAACGGTTGTCTTGATGTTTTTAGAGCGGGAGCGCATTCCAGCTATTATTGAAAATATGCAACAGCAGACCAATAGTGGTGGCTATAATTTGATTGTTGCGGCTATGAGTACGGATGACGCACCATGTCCGATGCCCTTTTCCTTCACATTTGCTCAGAATGAGTTGAAGGATTATTACAAGGATTGGAAATTAATCAAATACAATGAGGATTTTGGCCAGCTTCATCGTCGAGATGAAAATGGCAATTTCTTACGTTTTCGCTTTGCGACCATGTTAGCGCAAAAACCATAAGGAACTGGAAGGGGGAGGAATCAATTTCTGTGAAAGCAGGATTGAATGTTCCTCCTATTCTTCTTTTTTGGAACAAATTGTTTACAAGTGTAGTCGAAAAAGGTATACTAGTTATATAGAAACTACATTTGTAGACAAAGAAAGGAGATTGGATGAAGAAAACCTATGCTGTAAAGGGAATGACGTGTGCATCTTGTGCTATGACGGTTGAAAAGACGCTCCAGTCCTTAGCGGGTGTGAAAGAAGTGAGTGTGAATCTGGCGACTGAGCAAGCAAGTATTGGTTACGAAGAAGAAATCATAACAGAAAAAGAGCTGATAGCAGCGGTGACAGGAGCTGGCTATCAATTGATTTCTCATGCCAAAGAGGAAATCTATCAGATTAAGGGAATGAGCTGTGCCTCCTGTGCTATGGCAGTCGAACGGAGTGTCGGACAACTTAGTGGAGTTGAAGAAGCTGCGGTTAATTTGGCAACAGAAAGCCTCACTATTCGCTATGATGCGAGTATTCAGTCTCCTTCAAGCATTCAAGAAGCGGTAAAGGAAGCGGGCTACGAAGCGTTATTAGCTGAGACAAGTCAGCAGCTAGACAGGGGGGTGGAGCAGGCAGAGCAAGCAAAGAAATTATGGCAACGATTCATCTGGTCAGCGATTTTTGCCCTTCCCTTAGTATATCTTGCTATGGCTCCGATGCTTCCATTTGGAAAAGCATTGGTACCAGAAATCTTTCACAAGGCTCCGGTAGCTGCCCTCGTTCAACTTATCTTGGTCTTACCAATCGTGTATGTTGGACGTAGCTTTTACCAAAAGGGGCTCAAAACCTTGCTGAAAGGGCATCCGAATATGGACTCCTTGATTGCGATTGGCACAGGAGCTGCCTTACTGCAAGGTCTAGTCATGACAGCTCTTTTGTGGTTGGGTAAGGTAGAGGTTGGGCATGGTGAGCATGCCGAATTATATCTTGAATCAGTTGCGGTTATTCTCGCCTTGATTACGCTTGGTAAGTATTTAGAGACGGTATCAAAAAGTCGGACCTCGGAAGCCATTCAGCATTTGCTGTCCTTAACTCCTCCAACTGCCCGTGTTCTTCGAAATGGGGAGGAATTAGAACTTCCACTTGAGCTGGTTATGGTAGGCGAGCAATTGTTGGTTCGACCAGGCGAAAAAATCCCTGTTGACGGAGAAATTAGTGAGGGACAATCCACAGTAGATGAAGCCATGCTAACAGGAGAAAGCCTGCCAGTGTCAAAAACAGTTGGAGATAGCGTATTTGGTGGTTCAATCAATAAAAATGGAGCCTTTAAAATGATAGCTACCAAAGTTGGAAAGGATACGGCCCTTGCACAGATTATTCGCCTGGTAGAAGAAGCACAAGGGTCAAAGGCTCCTATTGCTCGATTAGCCGATCAGGTGGCAGCCGTCTTTGTTCCTATTGTCATGATTTTGGCTTTGGGAGCAGGTCTATTTTGGTTAATAGCTGGAGAGTCAGTAACCTTTTCCTTGTCGATTGTCATTGCGGTACTCATTATTGCCTGTCCTTGCGCTTTGGGACTTGCTACGCCAACGGCTATCATGGTTGGTACAGGAAAGGGTGCAGAGCAAGGTATGTTAATCAAGTCAGGTGAAGTGCTAGAACGTGCGCAAAAGCTAGATACGATTCTGTTAGATAAGACGGGAACCGTAACAGAAGGCCATCCACAAGTAACGGACATCCTGACTTATCAAGGCAAATCTGAGGAGGAAATCTTGCTACTAGCAGCTAGTATGGAGTATTACTCAGAACACCCCTTGGGGGAGGCAATTTTGTCTTTTGCTAAGGAAAAAGGATTAGCTTTGCAGAGCGTCGATGCTTTTCAATCTGTTTCTGGAAAAGGAATTATAGGGATAATCAATGGACAAGAAATCCTTCTAGGGAATCTTTCTTTCATGGCTGAACAGGATGTTGCTATTGAACAGGCAGCATCCGACAGTTACCTTCTTTCTCAAAATGGGAAAACACCAGTCTTGTTAGCGTTGGATAAGCAGTTAGTCGCAATCATTGGTGTGGCAGATAAGATGAAGCAAACAAGTTCACAGGCGGTGAAACACTTGCAGCAGATGGGGCTAGAAGTTGTCATGCTAACTGGAGATACACCAGAAACGGCTGAAGCGATTGCAGCGCAAGCGGGCATTCAAACAGTTATCAGTCAGGTTCTGCCAGAAGATAAGGCAGCTGTTGTCAAAGAATGGCAAGAAAAAGGGAAAGTGGTTGCCATGGTTGGAGATGGAATTAATGATGCTCCAGCTCTTGCTCAAGCAGATGTTGGTATTGCCATTGGTTCGGGGACTGATGTGGCCATTGAATCAGCTGATATTGTTTTGGTGCGCAGCGATTTGGTGGATGTAGCTCGGACGATTCGGTTGAGTCAGGCAACTCTGCGTGTCATTAAGCAAAATCTTTTTTGGGCCTTTGCCTATAATGTCATTGGGATTCCAGTTGCTATGGGGGTATTGCATCTCTTTGGAGGTCCCTTGCTGAACCCCATGTTAGCTGGAGCAGCCATGTCCCTCAGCTCGGTATCGGTCTTAACAAATGCCTTACGCTTGAAGAAAACTCGTCTGTAATAGACAAGACCAGGGATTGTTAGAAAAAAGAATCGAAAATGGGAAACAAAATACTAGCATTTTTGAGTCAAAACGCTTACAATAGAGGTAGTAGAGAAAAGGAGCCTATTATGACAACATTTATCGGAAAACCAGTTACTCTTGTCGGACCTCAATTACGTGTAGGCGACAAAGCCCCTGATTTTGTCCTTATGGCCAATGATTTGACCTTGAAGAGCCTCAATGATTTTGGTAAAAAGTGCAAGGTCATTAGTGTTATTCCTTCAATTGACACAGGAATTTGTGATGCGCAAACACGTCGCTTTAATGAAGAATTGGCAGGGCTAGACAATCTAGTTGTTATTACTGTTTCAGCGGACTTACCATTTGCACAGGCTCGTTGGTGTGGGGCAGCAGGACTTGATGGAGTCATTACCCTATCAGATTACTATGACCATGCTTTCGGGAAAGCATACGGCTTGTTAATGCGTGAGTGGAATTTGCTAGCGCGTGCCGTCTTTGTCCTCAATGAAAATAATGAGATTGTCTATGTAGAATATTTGGACAATGTAAATGAACATCCAGATTATGATGCAGCTTTAGCAGTCGCTAAGAATCTGTAACAATCTTAAAACGGGTAAGAAATTCTTGCTCGTTTTTTCTTGCTCGTTTGTCAATTGGAAAACAAAGGATTTGTACTTGCCATGTCGGATTGTTTCATAAGGGGAATACTCGATATGAAAGCGAAAACATGGTATAATAGGGAAAGAAAAGAGGTAGATATGGCATATATTGAAGTACGCAATAGTTCTAAATCTTACATCATGGGCAATAATCGTATTGTGGCAAACAAGGATATTTCGTTTGATATTGAAAAGGGAGAATTGGTCATTATTCTCGGTTCTTCTGGCGCAGGAAAATCAACCCTGCTCAATATCTTGGGCGGTATGGATACAAATGATGAAGGTGTAGTCAAGATTGATGGGGTGGACATTGCTCAACTAACTAGTAAGCAGCTGACCAAGTACCGCCGTGAAGATGTTGGTTTTGTCTTTCAGTTTTACAATTTAGTGGCGAATCTAACTGCGAAAGAAAATGTCGAATTGGCCTCAGAAATTGTGCGTGATGCCATGGATGCGAGGGATGTCTTGACCAAAGTTGGTTTGGGAGATCGTTTGGATAATTTTCCAGCTCAATTATCAGGTGGTGAGCAACAACGAGTTGCGATTGCACGAGCAGTTGCCAAACGTCCTAAGATGCTCTTGTGCGACGAGCCAACTGGAGCTTTGGACTACCAAACTGGTAAACAAGTGTTACACATTTTACAAGAGATGTCAAAACAAGAAGGAGCAACGGTTGTGATTGTGACCCACAATGCAGCTCTGGCTCCCATTGCAGATAAGGTCATTCAGATGCGGGATGCGTGTATCCATTCGATTCAGGTCAATCCACAGCCGCAAGACATTCGAACCTTGGAATATTAAGAAAACTAGGAAAGCTAGATGAATAAGAAAATCTATTGGAAAACGATTCGTCAATCGTTGCTGTCTTCTAAAGGGCGATTCTTTTCGATTTTTAATTTAATGATGATTGGTTCAATGGCCTTTATTGGTTTGAAGGTCGCAGCGCCGAATATGGAAAAAACAGCGCAGCGCTATATTGAACAGGGACAGATGATGGATTTGGCTGTGCTGTCCGATTTGGGAATCAGTCAAGCAGACAAAAAAGAATTAGATAATATTAGAGGTGTCCAGATTGAGTATGCCTACTTCAAGGATGTGACCATTGGGGGTGGACAGGAAGCAATCCGTTTGTTTTCTACTCCAAAAACCATTTCACGCTATCAGCTAAAAGAGGGCAAGGATCCTACATCAGAAAAGGAAATTCTTTTATCGACCAATCTTAAAGGAAGCTATCAGATTGGAGATCGCATTACAGTCCAAGAAGGCAATAAACAGGCTAGGGTTTTAAAAGAAACAGAATTTATTGTGACCGGTTTTGCGGATTCGGCAGAGATATGGGGAACAATCAATCTCGGTCCTGCCAGTACAGGAACAGGTCAGCTAGCTGCCTATGCCTTTGTGGATGAGGCTGCCTTTGACTCGGAAGTGTATATGTTAGCCCGCCTCCGCTATGACGATGTAGCGGCTATTCCCTATTATCAAGGGTCCTATAAACAAAAAATAAGAGCTCATCAAGAAGAACTGAATCAAGTATTAGCAGACAATGGGAAAGAACGCCTGGCTAGCATTCGGAAAACAGGTCAGGAAAAGATTGCTGACGGAAGAAAAAAAATAACAGAGGCAGAACAGCAACTCCAAGAAGCTCAGCAAGCCTTTGACACAAAGGAAGAGGAGCTAAGCAAAGGTCGGCTCCAATTAGAGCAGGGACAAGAGGAATTGAAATTACAGGCAAGGGAATTAGAATCAGCTAAGGTTCAACTTGACCAAGCCAAGGAAGAATTAGACAATAGCCGGGCACAGCTAGATGCTGCGCAACGTCCTCTTGAAATCAGTCGAAAGCCCTTGGAGGAAAATCGAAAAGAGCTAGTACAAGCCGAGAGGCAATTGAATGAGGTGCGGACTAGTTTGAGTGCAAAAGGAATTGAATTAGACCAAGCAGCAGCTCAGATTGCCACAGCCCAAGGCGAATTTCAGCGCTTAGCCCAAGCTATTCAAGATCAGATTACCTTTGCGGTGGGTTCAGGAGAGAAACCAGCAGAACTTCCAGAGTTGGTAGAAGCCCAGCAATGCTTGAAACAAATAGAAACAGACATTGCATCTGCTCAACAAATTTACCAACAAGGATTGGCAGCCTATCAATTAGGGAAAATCCAATACGAAGAAGAGTTAGCCCGCTATCAAGAAGGGAAAAAGCAATATGAAGCTGCTCTAATCCGGTATCAAGAAGCCCAGGCAGCCTACCAAGAAGGAGAAGCCTCCTATCAAGCTGGACTTGCTGAATACGAGGCGAATCGAATTGCCTACGAATCAGGGCAAGAACAACTGGCGACTGCTAGAGCCGATTTGAGAGAAAAACAAGAGGAGTTGGAGAAAGGGGAACAAGCGCTTCAGGAAGCCAAAAGTGACTTTGAACGGAGGCGGTTGACCATTGAACAAGAGTTAGGACAGTCGCACAGGGAATTACAGAGCGCTCAGGCTGATTTGGCACACTTTGATACACCAGAGTATCGTACCTATACACGAGACAGCCTACCTGGTGGAAATGGCTATGCCAATTATGATAGCAGTACCCAGAGTATTTCTGCGGTCGGAAACATTTTCCCTGCTGTATTATACTTAGTTGCGGCTCTGGTTACATTTATGACCATGACCCGCTTTGTGGATGAGGAGCGTTCAAATATCGGTATTTTTAAGGCTCTCGGCTATACAAATCGGCAAATTATCATCAAGTTTATCGTCTACGGGTTAGCGTCAGGCTTATCAGGTACCATTGTAGGGCTTCTTTTAGGTAACTTTCTCCTAGCTCCGATGATTAGTCGCATTATCACAGATACGACGGTGATTGGAAGAAGCAGCCTTTCTTTTTATCCGAAGTGGTATCTTCTAGCAATTCTCTTTTCTCTGCTTGCTTCTGTGTTACCAGCCTATTGGGTTGCACGCAGGGAGTTAAAAGCCAAACCAGCCCAGCTACTGCAAGCTAAGCCACCTGTTTCAGGGGCTAAGATTTTCTTGGAATATGTACCAATTATTTGGCAGCGTTTGAGTTTTACCCAAAAGGTGACAGCCCGCAATATCCTACGTTACAAAAAACGGATGCTCATGACCATTATCGGCGTAGCAGGCTCCGTGGCTCTCTTATTTGCTGGTTTAGGAATTCGCTCGTCTATTTCGCAGGTCATCGACCGTCAATTTCAGGACCTTCTTCATTATCAATTGGTACTTGTCAAGCAAAGTCGAGTTAGTCAGGAAGATAAAGATCAAGTTGAAAAAGCCCTTCGTTCACCAGTTGTTCAAAAGACCCTACCGCTTGCTTACTATGGTCTAACAGAAACAGTAAAAGGTCAGGACGATGCCCTTGCTATTAGCCTTTTTATCAGTCCAGAAAAAGATTTGTCCTCCTTTGTCACCTTGCGAAATCCTAAGAATGGTCAAGGGTTACTCTTATCAGATGAGGGGGCAATTATTTCTCAGAAGTTGGCTCAATTGTATCAGGTTGATGTTGGAGATAGGCTGACGGTGAAAGTTCAGCAAGAAGAGTTGACATTGAAAGTGGCTGGAATCACGGAGATGTATGCAGGTCATTTCATCTATCTGTCGGATGTTGCCTATCAGCGAGCAAGTGGAAAAGGTTATCAGGCAAATGCAGATTTGGTGATGTTAGACAAGTCAGATAAGAAGGCTGTTGAAAAGGTTGCACGTGATTTTCTAGCCATGAAAGGTGTTGTTGCGGTCGTACAAAATCTATCTCTGGTTACCTTGCTAGAAACCATTGTTCAGTCCCTTCAATCCGTTATGCTGATTTTGATTGTCTTGTCCATTTTACTGGGAATTGTTATTCTCTATAATTTGACGACCATCAATATGGCAGAGCGGATTCGGGAATTGTCAACCATTAAAGTCTTGGGATTTTATGACCATGAAGTGACCTTTTATATCTATCGGGAAACCATGATCCTATCAGTCTTGGGGATTGTCTTAGGTCTATGTGCAGGCTTCTTCTTACATCGCATACTTCTAGTCGTCATTGCTTCACCGGCTATCCTATTTGCCCCAACTGTATCCATAGATGTCTATCTCGTCCCAATTGTGGCTGTACTAGGAATACTCACCTTGTTAGGCTGGCTCGTTCACCATCAGTTGAGTCAATTAGATATGCTTGAAGCCCTCAAGTCTGGGGAGTAATCGGATAACTCCAAGAGTCCAGTTAGCTGTTATAGTGAATTGAATAAAGGTTAGGACATTGTTATACTCTATACCATGAAGAACCCACAAAATCAAGGGGAAATTCTCCAGGATAAGAATTCCAAAGGTGAAGCAAAGGACTGGCGAGGAAGAAAAATTTTAGGCTTGAGATTGTCTGAAATTTTTGGGCATCTTGGATATAGACAGAACTTAGTCGAGCGAGTCGCCACGTGTGGCGATCAGCTCGAATTTGTAAAAAAAAACAGACGGTAGTCTGCGATTAGCCAAGGCTTATTTTTGTCAAAACAAACTCTGCTCGATGTGTAACTGGAGGCGGTCGATGAAACATTCTTACCAGACTTCTGTGGTCGTTGATGAAGCTATGAAGCAACACCCAAAAGCTCGTTTTCTCTTCCTGACCTTGACCGTTAAGAACGTACCAGGCGAGGAACTGAGCAGGACATTTACGTCCTTGACCCAGGCGTTTGACCGTCTCTTTAGACGGGCTAAGGTCAAGAAGAATCTGATTGGCTATTTGCGAGCAACCGAGGTTACTCATAACGAAATTATAGGTGAGTATCACCCCCATTTGCACGTTTTACTGATGGTCAAGTCGAGTTATTTTAGTGGGGCTGGAAACAACTATATCACCCAGGAAGAATGGGGGCAGATGTGGTCACAATCGCTTAAGGTGGATTGTCGATGTCAGAGCCGTCAAGGAGCAGGGAAAAGGTCTAAAAGGGGCAATCCTTGAGACGGCAAAGTACCCAACCAAACCCATCAAGCTGGAGCTAGAAAATGCCCAGGTCGTGGAAGATTTATACAACGGACTTTACCGAAAACGACAGATAGCTTACGGTGGTTTGTTCAAGGAAATTAAGAAAAAACTGGAGCTCGATGACCTGGAAAATGGTGACCTGGTTCATACCGGAGAGGACAAAGAAGAGCTATCCGGTGGAACAAAAATTATAGCCGTTTGGAATGCCAGCAGGCAGAATTATTTTATCAAATAATTTAATTAGTTAGGAAGGAGCTTGTGATGAAAAAAATAAAATTTGATTCTTTATTTTTGTTATTAGGAGGTATATTTTTTGGAGTATATTTAGCTCTTTATGAGAAAGAATTTTTAAAATTTCCGAATGTGTTTTTAACTGTTTATTTTTTTATATGCTTAATTTGTTTCTCTCTAGTGGGAGAATATTATACAAATAAATTTTCTCAAAATTCATTTGTGCTTCGGTTGGTTTACGTTGGTCTCTATGTATTTTCACCTTTACTTATAGTCTTTATTATCTTTGGAGGAAAGAAGTATGAAGATAATAAATAAGTTTTTGGTTATAGTTATGTTATTTGCGATAACATTTCCTGTCTTAAGTAGTTTTCCTACAGTTGTTTTTGCTAATGAGGAGATTTCTTCATTAGCAACTGACGAAGAGGTGGAAATATTGTCTTCAGAGCTTGAATTTTATTTTAATCAGGTGGGGCATATAGATGGAAATGGAAATTATCAAATAACAAATCCTGAATTACTTCTTGAAAGAGCTAATTCAGGAGATATATATGCACAACAACTTTATGAAGCTTATAAGATTAGAATAAGTAAACGAAGAAAACGTTCTGCAGCTGATTTTGGTATGTGCGTTTTAAGAGATTATTTTGGCGTTTACATTGATATAGCAAATGGACAATTTTGGAAAGCTTTTACTATGGATTTGGAAAATGCTCTATGGGAAAAAGCAGCAGGGACAGTTCTTAAACTTTTGGGTAAAAGCGCAAGTAAAGCTAATGTGTTAGCTACAGCAGGACAATTGGCTTTAGCTACAGCAGGACAATTGGCTTTAGCGGCTTATAATTGTCGTTCTAAGTGGTAATGTGAATGGTGGATACATAGAGATTTAAGCCGGTTTTTAACCGGCTTTTTATGTATAAAAATAAAAATCTGACTAGGCAACGAAATCGTAGCTAGAACTGAAGTTCAGCAAGGTGAGTTAACGACGTCAGACTTTGATTTTTGACGAGTATAAGTCGCTTTGCTTCAATAGTCCAGTAGACTGTTGAAGGTGGAAACAGGGATTATGGAGTAATCCTCAATTAACGCCAGTTCTATCTGTAGCTCCTTGCCTTGTCCTATTCCTTCATAAGATACAAAGGACGTCAAGAGCAAAGTAAAAATAGGAGATTTCCTTGTGTTCGATGAACACAAGGAAATCTATCTTTTTTACACAGCTCTTAGTCCGTGTTCAGTTCTCAATCCACTATAAAAATCTGTACTATATGAAGAAAATAGCAAAACCAAGAACTTTGATGTTAAAGAGGCTGAGACAAAAGTGTCCAGCCTTGCTTCTTTTATAGCGTTAACAGTTTGACTTATATCAATAGTCAGGGGAGTGACGATTGATACCTGAACCTAAAAATTTGAAAGCGAAGATTGACTGGTTTGTAGAATGTTGATCAATCAACATTCTAGTAGAAGAGGCTAGCGAACAGTTTTTTGCTAGCCCTATTTCTAACCTTTTACCATTCTCAATTGCAAGGAGCGAGCTGCGCTCGTTCTATTTCCAGCCTTCCACAATCCTCAATTGTGGAAGCTAGTCAACCTGCGAGGTATTAACAGTCTAGTGGACTGTTAATACTTGAGCTTAGAAATGAGAGAGCGAAATTGACAAAATCGATTTCTGCGAAATCACGTTTGAGTCCCACTCCCTTTTTCTATTCTTGACGAGAAGAACATGATATAATAAAAACATGAAAAAAAATAGATTATTACTAATAGACGGCTCATCTGTAGCCTTTCGTGCCTTCTTTGCCCTCTACAATCAAATTGATCGTTTTAAGAGTCCGACTGGTCTTCATACCAACGCTATCTATGGTTTCCACCTCATGCTGGACCATATGATGAAGCGAATCCAGCCAACCCATGTACTGGTCGCTTTTGATGCGGGGAAAACGACCTTCCGTACAGAAATGTACCAAGACTACAAGGCAGGTCGTGCCAAAACACCTGATGAATTTCGAGAGCAATTTCCTTTCATTCGCCAAATGCTAGAAGTCATGGGCATTCGCCATTATGATTTAGAACGCTATGAAGCAGATGACATCATTGGAACCTTGGATAAGCTAGCAGAAGGAAGTAGCCAACCGTTTGAGGTGACCATTGTCAGTGGAGATAAGGACTTGATCCAACTGACGGATGAAAATACCATTGTTGAAATTTCGAAAAAGGGAGTTGCTGAATTTGAAGAATTTACCCCAGCCTATCTCATGGAAAAAATGGGGATTACGCCGACCCAATTCATTGATCTAAAAGCACTCATGGGAGATAAATCAGATAATATCCCCGGTGTGACCAAGATTGGTGAGAAAACAGGCCTTAAACTTTTGACGGAATATGGGTCACTGGACGGTATTTATGAGCATATCGACAGCATGAAGCAGTCCAAGATGAAAGACAATCTGATTCAGGATAAGGAACAGGCCTTTCTATCACGAACCCTTGCGACCATTGATACGCAAGCGCCTATTACAATTGGTCTTGAAGATATTGCCTATCAAGGTCCAGATCTTGAACAATTAGCGCGCTTCTATGAGGACATGGGCTTCAAATTGCTCCGTGCCCAATTAGGCAGTGAAGCAACAGCACCGACAGCTATCAAGAATGACTTTGTATTCGTTGAAAAGGTTGCGGCAGACATGCTCCATGAAGACCAGTTTTTCCACTTTGAAATCTTTGGGGATAATTACCACAAAGAGCCAATTATCGGTCTTGCTTGGGGAGATGAGCAGGCTATCTATGTCGGAGGAGCAGAGCTTCTGTCACAAGACATTTTGCGTGACTTTCTGACAAGAACAGCCGTTAAAACCTATGATTTCAAACGGAGTAAGGTCTTACTTTCCCATTATGGGATTGACCTGAAATTAGCAGCTTTTGATAGTCGTCTAGCCAAATATCTACTGACGACAGTAGAAGATAATGAGATTGCCACCATTGCCAAGTTATACGGTCAGAATAGCTTAGATGCGGATGAAGTTGTCTATGGTAGAGGGGTAAAACGAGCCATTCCTGAGCCAGAAACACTCTATCAACACTTGGCTAATAAACTGGCCGTTCTCGTTGAAACGGAAGCCATTATGCGGACAAAATTGGCAGAACACCAACAGTCAGACCTGCTCTTTGAAATGGAATTACCACTAGCCAATGTCCTTGCTAAAATGGAAATGACAGGGATTAAGGTTGAGGCAGAAACCTTAAAAGCCATGCAGGTTGAAAATGATCTCGTGATTGAAGAATTGACACGGGATATTTATGACTTGGCTGGTGAAGAGTTTAATATCAACTCTCCTAAGCAACTAGGAGTCATTCTCTTTGAAAAAATGGGCTTGCCACTCGAATTGACCAAAAAGACCAAGACAGGGTATTCTACGGCAGTAGATGTCTTAGAACGCTTGGCTCCAATTGCTCCGATTGTGTCAAAAATTCTTGACTATCGTCAGATTACCAAGTTGCAATCGACCTACGTGATTGGCCTTCAAGAAGCCATTATGGAAGATGGGAAAATCCATACACGCTATGTGCAAGATTTGACCCAGACAGGTCGTCTGTCTAGCACAGACCCCAATCTGCAAAATATCCCTGTGCGCTTAGAACAAGGTCGCTTGATTCGTAAGGCCTTTGTGCCAGAATGGGAAGATAGTGTCCTACTAAGCTCGGATTATTCCCAGATTGAGTTGCGGATTTTGGCGCATATTTCGCAGGATCAACACTTGATTGAAGCCTTTCGTCAAGGTGCAGACATCCATACTTCGACTGCTATGCGGGTATTTGGCATTGAAAAGCCGGAAGATGTGACGGCAAATGATCGTCGAAATGCAAAAGCAGTCAACTTTGGAGTGGTTTATGGTATTTCGGACTTTGGTCTGTCTAATAATCTAGGCATTAGTCGTAAGGAAGCAAAAGCCTATATTGATACCTATTTTGAACGCTTCCCAGGCATTAAAAATTACATGGAAAGTATTGTGCGTGAGGCGCGTGATAAGGGCTATGTCGAAACGATTTACCACCGCCGCAGGGAAATTCCTGACATCAATTCTCGGAATTTTAATGTGCGAAACTTTGCCGAACGGACTGCTATCAATTCACCGATTCAAGGATCAGCTGCGGATGTGCTCAAAGTGGCTATGATTAACTTAGATAAGGCCATGACAGAAGCAGGTTTACGCACTCGCATGCTCTTACAGGTGCATGATGAAATCGTCCTTGAAGTACCAAATGATGAGCTAGACACCGTTCGCAGCATGGTCAAGGAAGTCATGGAATCGGCGATTTCTCTCTCCGTTCCATTGCTGGCTGATGAAAATGCAGGCAAGACTTGGTATGAAGCTAAATAATAGAACAAGGAAAAGGATGGGCGATACGTGGCTCATTCTTTTTTCTTTTCCACGCTGAGATTAGCTGCTTGATGGTGTCAACTTGTGCCATCTGGGGTAGATTGTTGTAAGAGGTGACTTGTTTTTTATTTCTCTCCTTTTGCAAAAAAACATGGTATAATAAGGAAAATAAATCTGTGGAGGCTAGGAGATGTCAGAAAAACGTTTAGCATGGGATGAATATTTTGCGGCACAAGCTCTCTTGATTGCCAATCGAGCAACCTGTAAAAGGGCTAAGGTGGGAGCGGTCTTGGTCAAGGAAAATAAGGTTGTAGCAACAGGTTATAATGGTTCTGTTTCAGGGACCGAGCACTGTTTGGACCAAGAATGTCTGGTAGTGGACGGTCACTGTGTCCGAACCTTACATGCAGAGGTCAATGCGATTTTACAAGGAGCAGAGCGAGGAATTCCCAAAGGTTTTACAGCCTATGTCACGCATTTTCCCTGTCTGAACTGTTCCAAGCAGCTCCTTCAAGTCGGCTGTAAGCGCGTGGTTTATATCAATGAATACCGCATAGACGACTATGCTACCTATCTTTATCACGAAAAAGAGTGCGAACTTGTTCACCTGCCGATTGAGAAGGTCAAAGAGGCGATTAGCCAGACGGATTGGATTTAAAGGTTCCATTTTTCAAAAAAAACTCAAAAAAAAAAGTAATATTTTCTTGCATTCGCCATGAAATAGGAGTATAATAGACTTATTATTATTTTGGAAATGCTTACAGAGCATCGTGATGCAGAAAAAGGAGGGTGCGATGTTAGAAGTAGTGGGACTGAAGAAACGTTTTGGTGACAAGGCTGTTTTGCATGGGATTGATTTTCAAGCAGAAAAAGGACGGATTATAGGTCTTGTCGGGAAAAATGGTGCAGGAAAAACAACGATTTTTCATAGTATCTTGCAGTTTTTGGACTATGAAGGTCAGGTTCGTTTCGATGGGCAAGCCATTTCACAAGCAAGTTATGAGAAGATTGGCTATTTGCCAGAAGAACGAAGTTTGATGTCAAAATTAACGGTCTATAATCAGGTTCGTTATTTGGCCAGTTTGAAAGGCTTGTCGACTTCTTATATCAAGGAACAATTGCCCCTGTGGATGGCGAAATTGCAGGTCAAGGGAAATCCAACTGATAAAATTAAAAGTCTATCAAAGGGAAATCAGCAGAAAATCCAGTTGATGATTACCCTGATGCACCAGCCAGATTTGATTATCTTGGATGAGCCTTTTAGTGGTCTTGATCCAGTCAATACAGAATTGCTGAAACAAGTGATTTTAGAAGAAAAACAGCGTGGAGCGACCATTATTTTCTCAGACCATGTGATGACCAATGTTCAAGAAATCTGTGATGACATTTTGATGATTCGTGATGGGAAAGTAGTTGTTTCAGGGAGCATTGACGAGGTTCGAAATAGCTATGGCAAGACACGACTATTCGTTGCGAGCGAGCGTACACAGGAAGAATTGGAAGCTCTCCCCCATGTGGTTAGTGCCAGTCGGACCAAGCAAGGGACTTGGCGTCTCGTCTTGGATGATGAGTCAGCAGGCCCAGCCTTATTTGACATTCTCACTCAGGGACAATACGTGTCAACCTTTGACCAGCAAGCCCCAACGATTGATGAAATCTTCAAGTTAGAATCAGGAGTAGCCCTATGAAACAAATGAGTATTGTCATGAAAGAAACCTATCTCCGTCATGTAAAATCATGGAGTTTCTTGTTTATGGTCTTGAGTCCCTTTATCTTTTTAGGGGTCTCTGTCGGTGGGGTATTCTTGTTAGTATGTCCCAATCTTCTTCTGAACCGCTCCCAATCGTTTCGACCAGTCCTGAGATTGAACAAGCCCTAGGAGAGGATAAGGATAAGTACGATTTTGAATACCAAGACCAAACGGCTGCCCAAAAAGCGGTGGACGATGGAAAAATGGATGGTTACCTCGTGCTAGATGTCAAAGACGATCAAGTGCATGCTGCTTATCATGGTAAGGAAAGCATAGACCGTTTTGCTAAGGAATCTATCTTGAGCAGTCTGAAAAAACTTCAGGCAGATTTGAACCAGAAAGCCGCTCGGTTGACTGGAGAGCAAGAAAAAATCTTATCTCAAGAAATAAGCTATGATGAAGTCATTGAGAAAAATACGGAATTAGCTCAGACACTGCAATCCGGTCTGGTTTTTGTCTTATCGATGGCACTCTATATGCTCCTGATTATCTACGCAACGACAACCGCGCAGGATATTGCGAATGAAAAAGGCACCAAGATTATGGAGGTCATTTTCTCCAGTGTTCGTGCCTCAAATTATTTTTACGGGCGTATGTTGGGGATTATGGCAGTTGTCTTGACACATATTTCCATCTATGTAGTTGGTTTTCTCCTCGCTTACTTTGTCGCGGGTCGGTTTCCACTTGTTCAGATGTTCTTGGAACAATACCAAGAAATAGTAGCGCTCTTATTCCAACCTTCTACCGTTTTTACTGCCTTCTTTATGCTATTGGGCTTGGTTTTCTACATTGTCCTGTCGGCAGCTTGTGGTGCCTTGGTAACGCGTGTGGAAGATGTCAATAAGGCGGTTCAACCTCTCGTCTTACTGGTTGTTGTGGCCATGCTGATGAGTATCAGTTTAGGAACAAAAGGGGAACATATTTTACTCACTGTTGGGTCTTATATCCCTTTCTTCTCACCATTTTTCATGCCGATTCGTCTCATTCATGAAGAAGCTTCTACTCTTGAAGGTCTGCTCTCCCTACTTATTTTGCTTGGGACGACAGCAGGTAGCATTTGGTATATTGGAAAAATCTATTCTAGCCTTATCCTCCAGACAGATGATTTAGGCTTGTGGAAAAATTTCCAACGTGCACTGAAAAATAGATAAAAAATCACATTCTAATTAAAAAGTAGTTTATCAGGTATGAACTGTAGATTTCGTAAGGTTCGTACCTTTTTTCTTTTGCTGTGGGTCAGTCTGATGTCTCCAATCATCTTTATAGAGTATAATTTGTTCTTCTATTTTGTCCATCAATAGTAACTCGACTTGGTTTTTAAGGAAGTTTTTTCTTATTCTAGCGTCATAAAGTAGTGTTTACGTCGGCTAGCATCTCTGTTAGACTGCAATTCTGATAACAAGTGAGGCGAATTTGACTAGTTTGATGAATGCGTCCTACTTCTTTTATCGACAGGTATCACACTTATTCCTCGAGGAATGAAGGTTATGATGATGTGTATCGTTTCTAGGACGAATTACAATTTTTTTGAGTTAGCTATCACAAAATTATTTTGTAGTCTGATTATATTGCTATTCTGAGATTTATTTAGCATGAAATGACACAAATCTCACATTGTAAAAATCAGCTAGTAGGTAAAATATGAAAATCTCCAAAAATAAAAAAACACATAAAAAATAGATGAAACATATAAATTTTCAAGTAATTTCATTGAAAAAAATATTCGGGGGGGGGGGTATAATAATATATACAATACTAGAAATGCTTTTTGCTAAAGGTATTTTCAGTATCTATAAAATTTATATAGGAGTATCTGCTTGTGAAGAACAATAATAATAAAAACAAGTTTGATTGGTATGGCTTGAGCCAGCATTTTTCGATTCGGAAATACCATTTTGGTGTAGCATCAGTATTGCTTGGAACATCACTTTTAACAAATCCTGTCGGTGTCGTATCTGCTGATGAAGTAGCAACTGTCGTTTCTCAACCAGAGTCATTTAATCTTCAGTTGCAGCAGAAACACAAGTATCAGCAACAAAAAGAACTGTTACTAAACGGTCAAGTTCAAACAACAACATGGGTATCATCATCTGCGCTTGAAAACGCTGTAAACGAAGCGAAACAAGCAGGAGTTGAAGTAACTGAAACCATCCCTCGCCAGCAGTCATCTGTGTCAGCAGCGATAGCTGACAGCGTTGCGCAAATCAAAGAAGTTAACGCAGCAATAACAGCTCAAAAAGGTGCAGATGCTATTTATGCTCAAAAGCAAGCTGAATATGAAACTGCAGTGAAGGCTAACGCTGAAGCAGTAGCTAACAAAGCTGTTGTAGATGCACATAATGCTGAACAAAAAGCAGCCTACGAGCAAGCGAAAGCTGAATATGGTGCTGAGAAGAAAGTTTATGATGATACCCTTGCAGCTGCAAAAGCTGCAGAAGCAACTAACGATAAAATCAAAGCTGACAACGCATCAATGAAAACAAAATATGATGCTGCAAAAGCAGTTTACGATAAAGAACATGTGGAATTCGTAGCAGCTAAAGCAGCTTATGATACAGCTGTAGCAGCCAAAGAAAAGGTAGAAGCTCACAATATACAAATTGAGACAGATAACGCACAAGCTCAAGCAGCCTACGATAAAGCGATGGCTAAATATCAGGCAGATCTAACTCAATACAAAGCTGACCTTGCTGCCTACTCTGAGGCTGTTAAAAGTCGCACAATAGCTGAAGCTAAGAACGCAGCAGTGAGTGAAGCTAACGCTAAAGTTCAAGCTGATTATGAAGTGGCTAAAGCAGCATATGAAACAGAAAAAGGTCGGTATAACAAAGATCTTAAGGACTACAACGATGCCGTAGCTAAGAAAGCTGAAGTAGAAGCTCACAACACACAAATTGAGTCAGATAATGCACAAGCTCAGATTGACTATGAAAATGCTGTAAAAGCACACGAAGTAGCCAAAGCTGAATACAAAGAAGCCCTTGATGCTTTTAACAAAGCTGTGGCAGCTAAAGCAGCAGCAGAAGCTACAAATGCTAACATTACTAAAGGTAATCATGTGGTTTGGGACGCTTACAATGCAGATAAAGCGGAGTATGATGCCAAGAAAGCATCATATGATGTAGCTAGAGCAAAATACGAAGCTGAGAAAGCTCAATATGATCAAGCTAAAGAAGCCTTTGATGCTGCTAAAACAGCTTACGAACAAGCCCTTTCTAAATACGAAATTGACTATAATCACTATCTTGAAGACCTTAAAGCACGTTCGAATAATGGACTGAAATATGCTAGTGAATTAGCTAAATATGAATTGGCTAAGAAACAGTATGACGAAGCAAAAGCAGCTTACAATGAGTATTTGGCCTCTGCCAATCTTCAAAATATTGTACAAGACTTGACTTTCCTTCGAGAAAGCAATGCCACGCACACAACAACAGGGATTGATATGTGGTTGAAACGCGAAGCACAAGCTCGTCTTGGTTCGGGCGGAACTGTTGCGCAATACCGTACTGACCAAATGACTGCTACAGACACAGAAAGCAATAATCCATACAAGAACCAAGGTGAGAGTGAATGGGCTGTCGTTAAAGAAGGTCAGAAATTTGACGTTATTTATGAAAACCTTTCAGGTTCAAAACTTGGAGGTAAAACAATCTCTAAAGTAGTTTACAAATACGAGATTGTTAAGCTTCCATCTGCTGATGGTGTCGGTATCGCCCAAATCCATCAAGACCCAACACTCACAATGACGATTGGATCTGCTACAGATAATGACAAGCCAGTACACGTTAATGTTGATGTAGAGTTTTACGACGAAAATGGGAACAAAATTGATTGGGCTAATAAGAGCGCTATCTTTGCCCTCAATTCGCTTAACCATTGGGATGGCTCACCATACGTCGAGGCTTCTAAACCACGTGTATTGACTGTAGAAGCTAAGGATACTGAGAATAATGTAGTTCGTGGGACTTGGGATCCATACGCTGATGGCTCATCGCCCCAAAGCGCTGATGATCAACCAATTAAGAAATATGGTTCAGTTGCTGATATCGTATGGGAAAATGGTGCTAAAGTAACCATTAATGATTCGAACCCTCTTAAATTAGTAACAGCTAAATCTGAATGGAAAGATAATTCCTTCCAGGTTACAGAACAAAAAACAGTTACGGAAACATCATTGAATGCTTCAGGTAGTGCAAACGGCAAATCAATTGGAGCGGATACTTATGTATGGAATGACAATGGTGTTGAGAAGAATGATGTTCTTGGTACATACAAAATTGACCCAACAACCGGGTCTCTTGTCTACACACCAAAAGTTATTTTCCAAACAACTCGTCACCAAGAGTATGTAGGAATTGGTGATCAAGAATATATCTTGATGCCTCGTTCATCTGTATCATTTGATTCAGCGACTAATCAGGTTACATCACAAAAATCTAATCAATACACGTCACAAGGCTCTGTCTATAATGCTAACGCTAATGCTGTAACAAGTTCTGAAGGATGGGATAATCCAGCTTCAACAATCTTTTACTATGGTGGTGCCGGAGTTAAGATGATTACAGGCCATCTTGAGTTCATCGCAAAAGGTGCAAACGCAACAGGTGATGCAACTGTTTATTGGTTTGCAATCAACTCTAATTTGGCCTTTCCTAAAGATCCAGGTGAGGAACCTACTCCCCCAATACCTCCAACTGATCCAGTTGAACCGGAAAAGCCATCATTTGATGAAACAGAGCCAACTGCTCCAACTGAACCTACTCCCCCAACTCCCCCAGCAAAGCCAATCAGCAAACCAGAAGTTGAAGTTCCCGAAGTTCCTATCCCACCGGTAGAGCCAGCACCTCCAAGTCCAGTAACCCCGACACCTAAGTTGGATATTCCTGAGGTTCCAGATAGACCTACTCCTCCAATTCCACCAGCAGAACCACGGTATAAACCAAAAGTTGAAGTGCCAGAGGTTCCTGCCATTCCAAGAGAACCTACCCCTCCAAGTCCAGTAACCACCACACCTAAATTGGAAGTTCCCAAAGTCCCAAGTGAGCCTACCCCGCCTACCCCGCCAGTAGAGCCAATCTACAGGCCCGAAGTTGGTATCCCTGAAGTTCCCTCCAATCCGATCCCGCCAGCAGAACCAAACTACAAACTAGAAATTGAAGTTCCAGAGGTACCAGTAAGTCCAGAGCGTCAACAATTTTATGTGAAGTGGCATAAAAATTTTGTTGTCGAGCTTTCTGAAAAATTACTTCCGCCTGCAAACTCAAGCCTACCAGTAGAACCAGAAGTTGATATTCCTGAAGTCTCAGGGGAGTCAACTCCACCAGTCATGACAGAAAAGCCAAATACTGCAATTCCTGTGAAGTCTGTAACTCCTGCTCAAAAAGTATTGCCAGAAACAGGTGCTTCATACGGTGTGCCATTATTCATGGCTGGTATGACAGCATTTACAGCAGCTACCTTATTGGCGGTAACAAAATGTAAAGAAGACTGATTCAAAGCGGATTCGATTAGGAAAAAATAACATTTTAATAACTGTAGTGGGTGACTTATGGGTAAGCATAAGGGGAGACGACTGTCGTCTTCTCCTTTTGCATGCGTTAGAAAAGTATTAAAGGAGACTAGCTGGAAGAAAGTAGTGGAAAATTGAGTTTTATGTTCTGATATTGATTCAGCCAACAAACGTGGTATAATAAGGAAAAGATGGATAGAAAGTAAAAGGAGAAAAGATGAACACACTTGATTATCTTGTTACATTAACCAATACGCCTTCCCCAACAGGCTATACGACAGCGATTATGGACTATGTTCAGTCAGAGATGACGAGATTTGGCTATCAAGCCGTGAAAACGCCCAAGGGTGGTGTCATGGTGAGTGTAGTAGGAGCAGATGATAGCCGTCATAGAGTAGTGACGGCGCATTTGGATACCTTAGGAGCTATGGTGCGCGCAATTAAACCAGACGGTCGATTGAAAATGGATTTAATTGGTGGCTTTGGCTATCCTTCTATTGAGGGAGAAAATTGCTTGATTCATGTCGCTAAAAATGGGAAGACCTATACAGGAACGATTCTTATGCACCAGACCTCTGTCCATGTATACGCTGATGCGAAAACCGCAGAGCGCAATCAGACGAACATGGAAATTCGTCTAGATGAAAAGGTAAAATCTGCTGAAGAAACACGCGCCTTGGGGATTGATGTGGGCGATTTTATTTCCTTTGACCCACGGACCGTTATCACAGAAAGTGGCTTTATCAAGAGCCGGCACCTAGATGATAAGGTATCTGCTGCGATCTTGATGAACTTGCTCAAGGTGTACAAGGAAGAGGGGATTATTCTGCCCTACACGACCCATTTTTACTTCTCAAATAATGAAGAGATTGGCTATGGGGCAAATTCTAGTCTACCAGAACAAGTTGTAGAATACTTGGCTGTCGATATGGGAGCTATGGGAGATGACCAGCAGACCGACGAATACACTGTGTCAATCTGTGTCAAAGATGCTTCTGGTCCTTATCATTATGAATTACGTCAGCATTTGGTCGCTTTGGCGGAAGAAAATGGTATTCCTTACAAGCTTGATATTTATCCCTATTATGGCTCAGATGCCTCAGCAGCTATGCATGCAGGAGCAGATGTCAAGCATGCCCTACTTGGTGCAGGAATCGAGTCTAGCCATTCCTACGAGCGTACTCATGTAGACTCTATCGAAGCCACAGAGAGTATGGTAGATGCCTATTTGAAATCAGCGATGGTGGATTGATATTTCTGGAAAAAGAAAATATATCTATTGTCTATTGCTTCTAAAAACGTAAGATTTGCTAGGGATACTCAAAGATAACTTACAAGGTGGTGTACCAGTTGAAACTAGGTAAATTAACAGAAATAAATATTAGAGAACTCTGGAAACATGAGCAATATGATTTTTCGGAATGGTTATCTAAAGAAGAAAACATTGAAATGTTAAGTGATGAAGTAGGGCTAACATTGACAGATGTACATAAAGAAGTTTTTGTTGGGTCCTACCGTTGTGATTTAGTTGCCAAAGATGAAACAACAGGGATTAAGGTCATTATTGAAAATCAATTGGAAGCTACCAATCATGACCATCTAGGGAAGCTAATAACATATGCTTCTGGACTAGATGCAAATGTTGTGATTTGGATTGTTCAAGAGGCAAGAGAAGAACATAGAAGTGCGATAGAGTGGTTAAATAATAAGACGACTAAAGAGATTTCATTTTTTCTAATGGAAATTCGTGCATACAAGATTGGGGATTCCTTGCCCGCTCCTAAATTTGTGGTGATAGAAAAACCTAATGATTTCTTAAAAACAGTAAATTCCAGTATAGAGAGTGGAGAACTAAGTAAATCACAGGCTGAAAAATTGAATTTCTGGAATCGTTTTAATGAAGTTGTTCTTTTGAAAAATAAACCTTTTAATATCAGAAAGGCAACAACAAATCATTGGTATGATATTGCTCTTGGTACAAGTGAAGCTCACATCTCTATCACATTAGTAAATAAGAGTAATTCCATAGGGATAGAAATATACATAAATGATAATAAGAAACTTTTTGATCAACTATATGCCTTATCCGAAGAAATTCAGAATAAACTTGGATTTAATATGGATTGGCAAAGATTAGATAGTAAAAAAGCATCTAGAATTATTTACTATATTGAAGGCTTAGATTTTAATCATCATGAAAACTATGATGAACTCATAAATGAAGTTATTGATAAAACAGTTGTTATGAGGAGAGTTTTTAAATATTATTTATAGTAGAGATTACATTCGTACAATATCGTAAATGTAGAACAATCTGTGTACAGTAATCAAAAGGGGAGTGAGACAAAAATCGGTATTTCGCAGAAATCGATTTTGTCAATTTCGCTTTCTTATTTCTAGGCTCGGGTATCAATAGTCACTCCCCTGACTATTGATATGCGTCAAACTGTTAAAGCTATAAAAGAAACGAGGCTGGACACTTTTGTCTCAGCCTCGTTTTTGTATTATGGTATCATGCCTTGTACAAATTTTTCTTTGATTGCCCGTTCATCAAGAACTGCTTGATAGAAGTAAAGGTGGCTAGTACGGTAGTAGGGAATGACATAGATTCCGACAATACCAAAACTAATGAAGGTTAAAATATACCAACCAATGAAAGATAGGTTAAGGACAAATCCTTGCATTTTATACCCTTTCATCAAGCGACGACTTTCTTTGATGACGGCCATGGGTCCAGTATAGGTATTGTGCGTCAATTGGTCAAAGAGAAGTGGTTCTACAAGGAAGTAGGCGAAGAATTGTGGAATAAAGAGGGCGACTCCCGCAATCAGAACCAGTAATCCGATCATCATCATGAAGCCAGCAATGACCAATAGATTTTCTTGGGGAGCTGGAGTAGAGATGGTTGCAACCACGCTTAAGATTGCGCCACCGAGCATGACAGATAGTCCGATTGTAGCCACAAGTCCCCAAAGAAAGAGCAAGATAGCTTTTACTAGGTAGGTTACAAGGATACTGCCAAATCGTTGGTGATTAAAGATAGTGAAAGCATCTTTTGCTTGGACCTTCTCACGTAGCTTGTAGATTATTTGAAAAAGAGCAAAAGATATGGATAGTCCCATTAAATCTACTAAAATACCATATAAGAATGGAAAGGCTGTTGCATTAATAATGTGAGATGGACTTGGGACAGGATTATTTATCAGTTGCAGAACTAAATTGTTAGACTCTGATGATGTCATCAAGTTAATCAAAACTCCCATAATGACAGGGATAAGAGCAATGAGATAAGCTCCGGGTGTTTCTGCAATCGTTTGGCGTGCCTTAGCACGAATTTGTTGAACTGAAAACATAAAAACCTCCTTCCAATAGTGTAGCATAATATGAGATGACAAGCTAGTTTTTTTTTGATAGACTAGAGAGGCTTGTACGGTTTCTTTTTATAAGGTCATGGGGAAATAATTTCCCGTGAAGAAGAAATCGTGTAGACAAGACAAAATACCTAGGACTGTTTTTCCTAGTGGGAGGTAGAAGATGACATCACCGATTCAATATCGATTGATCAAGAAAGAAAAGCACACAGGGGCTCGTTTGGGGGAGATTATCACACCGCACGGAACCTTTCCAACACCTATGTTTATGCCGGTTGGAACCCAAGCAACGGTTAAAACCCAGTCGCCTGAGGAACTCAAGGAAATGGGGTCAGGCATTATCTTATCCAATACCTATCATCTCTGGCTTCGTCCAGGGGATGAGTTGATTGCGCGTGCGGGTGGGTTGCACAAATTTATGAACTGGGACCAAGCTATTTTGACAGATAGTGGTGGTTTCCAAGTCTATTCGTTAGCGGATAGCCGAAATATTACTGAAGAAGGGGTCACTTTTAAGAACCACCTTAATGGTTCAAAAATGTTTCTATCGCCAGAAAAGGCGATTTCCATTCAGAATAATCTCGGAAGTGATATTATGATGAGTTTTGACGAATGCCCGCAGTTCTATCAGCCCTATGATTATGTTAAAAAATCAATCGAACGGACTAGCCGTTGGGCTGAACGTGGCTTGAAAGCACACCGCCGTCCACATGACCAAGGCTTGTTTGGCATTGTACAGGGAGCTGGTTTTGAAGATCTTCGTCGTCAATCAGCCCATGATTTGGTGAGCATGGATTTTCCAGGCTATTCGATTGGTGGTCTGGCCGTTGGCGAGTCGCATGAAGAGATGAATGCGGTGCTTGATTTCACAACGCCACTCTTGCCAGAAAATAAACCACGTTATCTTATGGGAGTGGGGGCACCAGATAGCTTGATTGATGGGGTAATTCGTGGAGTAGATATGTTTGACTGTGTCTTGCCGACACGGATTGCAAGAAATGGGACTTGTATGACCAGCGAGGGTCGTTTGGTAGTGAAAAATGCTCAATTTGCAGAAGATTTCACCCCACTTGACCATGATTGTGATTGCTACACTTGTCGCAACTATACGCGTGCTTATCTTCGTCACTTGCTCAAGGCAGACGAAACCTTTGGTATTCGCTTGACTAGCTACCACAATCTCTACTTCTTGATTAAGCTCATGAAGAATGTTCGTCAGGCAATCATGGATGATAATCTTTTGGAATTCCGTGAAGACTTTATCGAGCGTTATGGCTACAACAGTTCAAAACGTAATTTTTAACAGAACCATCATTTAATCGTCTCGTGTTAAAGTAAATAAGAACAGGTTAGGACAAGCAATCGCTTGTCCTAACCTGTTCTCGCTAGTTGGAAGTGAACGTTGCTTGCTGTAGGGAGACAGACATGTTTACCTTACTTTTTGTGCGAAATCTCCTTGAATAGATTATCCTTTCCTCTCTCTTTGTTCTTTATCTTGCAAGATATTTGAATGAGTCTTAGACCCTCTGTAGAATTTATAGATTGAACAGCTCAATGTGCAGTGGTTTCTAAGAAAAATTCTTGAAAATAATGAATCTAGTGAGTTAGAAAGAATACTAAATCGATTTTCATGTGTTTTATCAATGATATAAAGAAATACCTAGTCAGTCTGGCTAGGATTTTTAACGTAAGACTTGCAGTTACAAGGAAAAATAGTTATACTAAAGAAAAAGGAGGACGATATGCAAATTTCAAGTCGATTTACAATTGCGACCCATATCTTGGTCGTGCTTGCCTTAGAAGGGGAGCAGACAAAGGTAACAAGCGATTATTTAGCAGGGAGCGTAGGGGTAAATCCTGTGATTATTCGTAACGTCCTATCTCAGTTAAAGGCTGCTAATCTGGTGAGTGTTGCAAGAGGGACAGGTGGTGCCAAGGTGATTCAAGACTTGTCTACTATTACGCTCTATGATATTTACGAGGCGGTTGATAGTTTGGGACAATCCGGTCAGCTGTTTGGTTTTCATGATAATCCCAATCCAAATTGCAATATCGGTCGCAACATCCATGCCGTGCTAGACGATCGCTTAGAAGCTGCCCAGCGGGCTTTGGAAGCCGAACTTAACCAAACAAGTCTGGCAGATTTGGTTCAAGATGCACAGGGCAAGAGTCGTTTAGGAGGAAATAGGATATGAAAAAAACAACTGACAACTCCCTAGCTATCGGAATCAGCCTTGGTTCGTCTTTTGGGGTCTCTCTAGGTTTTGTTATCGGTAGTTTGATAGATAATATTCCAATTGGCCTGGTAATGGGACCAGTGTTTGGCATGCTACTTGGCATCATCATTGCTAGCCTGATTTCTAAGTCAAAACAGGATGAGGAGTAGTATATAGAAAAGACTGGTTGAGCCAGTCTTTTTTTGACGAAGTGAGATATGAGTTGTAATGATTGACATGACAACAAGTATGTGTTAGAATTGTTGTAACAAAAATAATTACAACAAAAGGAGAAACGAAATGAAACTAGCAGTGATTGGAGCAAATGGACAAGCAGGACAGGCGATTGTGGCAGAAGCAGTAGCCCGTGGCCATGAGGTGACAGCGATTGTTCGCTCAAGTAATCAATCTCAAGCACAAGCGGTTCTGCAAAAGGATTTATTTGACTTGGAATCAGCAGATTTGAGCGGATTTGATGCAGTAGTGAGTGCTTTTGGTGCTTTTGCTCCTGAAACATTGCCGCAACACACGACTGCTTTGGAGCATGTAGCGAGTATTTTGGATGGAAGCGACACGCGACTTTTAGTAGTTGGTGGGGCAGGAAGTTTGTATCTGGATGATAGCCTGACTACTCAACTCTATCAGACACCTGATTTTCCAGAGGGTTTCTTCCCATTGGCAGAGGCGATGAGTAAGGGCTTAGCAGCACTCCGTAAGGTATCAAAGGTCAATTGGACCTATATCAGTCCTGCGGCAGATTTTGAAGTAGATTATCCAAAAACAGGTGAGTATCTTCTTGCGGGGGAAATCTTTACGGTGAATCAAGCTGGTGAAAGCAAGATGAGCTATGCAGACTATGCGATTGCCATGGTGGATGAAATCGAAAATGGCAATCATCTGAATGAGCGGATTTCTGTTCTTGGAAAGTAGGTTGACATCATGTATCCCTACCACAGTCAGATTTATCTAGGAGAAGTTGCGCTTTATGTGGAGGATGTGTATCGGGTTAGTCAATTTTATCAGTAGATACTAGGCTTAGCAGTGCTTGCAGAAACTGACACAGAGGTCTTATTAGGAGTAGGAAAGGAAGGGCTTGTTCGTCTGTTACCTGCTACTCAAGGAAAATCCAAGACGTATGGTCTTTATCATCTAGCCCTTTTAGTTCCTAAACGAAAAGATTTGGCAGCTATCTTTAAACGATTGGTGGAGAACCGCATTTCGATGGTGGGAGGGTCAGATCATGGCTATAGCGAAGCCATTTATTTGGAAGATCCAGAAGGAAATGGCATCGAAATCTATCATGACAAGGATGTGATCCAGTGGGATATCCGAGAAGATGGGCGAATTGTTGGTGTGACGGAGGAATTGGCTGCGCAAGAATTGTATGAAGATGGGGCTTATACAGAGCCTTTTCAGCTAGCAAGAAGCACTCGCATGGGGCATGTCCATTTATCTGTTCGAGAAAGTCAGCCAGCCAGTGCATTTTATCAAGCCTTGCTAGGGTTGGAGGATAAATTTTCTATACCGACAGGAAGCTGGTTGGCTTCTGGCGATTATCATCACCACCTTGCTGTTAATGAATGGTCGGGGAAACACCTTGCGCCTCATCAAAATGGCCAAGCTGGACTAGCATATTTTACCGTTCTTGTCGAAAGCAAGGAACATTTACTCGCGATGTACGAACGGGCAATCCATTTAGGAGTTTCTGTTCGATGGCTTCAGTCTCGTATGCTCGAAATTACAGATACTGACGGCATTGTCGTGCGGGTTAGTGTGAAATAGTGTATCAAAAAAGAGGCCGGGACAAAAGTCCTTGCCTCCATTATTTTTGTAGTTTTATCAGTTTGACGCAGTAGTTGTCTGGTTTGTATCACGTTGATAAATCAACATTCTAGTAGAGGAGGATAGCGAACATTTCGCTAGCTCTATTTCCAACCTTTCACAATTCTCAATTGTGAAAGCTAGTCAACCTTGCGGGGGTGAGACGACAAAATCGATTTCTTCGAAATCACGATTTTTGTCCCACTCCCCTTTTTGATAGTTATAAGCTATTTTTCAGTGCTTGAATCAGCTGATTATTTTCTTGAATCAACTGATCGGCTCCTTCTCGTGTCAGTCCTTCAATCTGGCGAAAACACTCTGACAAGTGCGTTTTAATATCCTGTTGGAGATGTTTTCCTCCTTCTGTTAGCTGTACATACAGTTGCCGTTTGTCCTTTTCAGGTCGCAACCTGAAAAGATATCCTTTTTCCTCTAAACGCTTGAGCAAGGGAGTTAAGGTATTGCTGGATAAGTCAAGGCGTTTACCAATCTCTTTTAAAGGCAAGGAAGCCTCCTCCCACAGCACGACTAGAACCAGATACTGGGTGTAGGTTAGATCAAATTTCTCCAGATTTTTCTTATAAAATTGACGGAACAGCCGCTCTACATTGTAAAAAGAGTAACAGAGCTGGTGGGATAGTAAATCGTTCATTTTTTTCTCCAATCGTTTGCGAGTGATTCTAGGATAGCATAAACCTTTTTGATTGACAAAGAATAGGACTTTTATTAGAATAATCGTGCACGATTAAATTTTGGAGGAAAAGAATATGTATCAATACGATGTAACCTTTATCGGCTCAGGACATGCTAGCTGGCATGCGGCGGTTGACTTGTCAAAGGCTGGTAAGAAAGTCGCCATTATCGAAAAAGATGTCACTGCTGGGACCTGTACCAATTATGGCTGCAATGCGAAATTTTTGCTCGAAAGTCCTTTTGAATTTTTAGATGGCTTGGCACGGTATGAAAAAGCTGGTATCGCAAAGAGTGGTGAGATTTCTTGGGAAAAATTAATGGCTTATAAGCAAGAAGAAATCGGAAGCTATGCACCAATTATGGAGGGAATGTTTGCCCATGTCGGCATTGACCTCTTGAAGGGGCATGGTCGTTTGATTGATGCTCACACAGTAGCCTATGGGGATGAAACGATTACAACAGAATTTGTAGTGATCGGAACAGGTCAGCGTCCAGCTAGGTTGAATGTACCGGGGAATGAATTTTTCCATGATAGCCGCGAATTTCTTGATTTAGAAACCTTACCAAATCGCATGACTTTTATTGGAGCGGGGATTATTTCCCTAGAATTTGCGACAATGGTCTCAAAAATGGGCAAAGAAGTTCATATTGTTGAATTTGCGGACCGGGCCTTGGCTGCTTATCCGGAGTCTTATGTAGCTACGGTTGTTGAGAAAATGACGGCTGAGGGAGTTCATTTTCATTTTGGGCAAGCTGTGTCAGAAGCTATCAAAACGCAAGATGCCTATCTTGTTCGGACAGCAAGCGGGCTAGCGATTGAGACGGACTATATTGTGGATGCGACAGGACGTGTGTCAAATGTAGAAGGTCTTGGGCTAGAAGAGCTAGGTATTGAGACTGACCGTGGCGGAATTGTGGTCAACGAGTTTATGCAAACAGCTGTCCCAACCATTTATGCGTCTGGGGATGTTGTTTCAAAAACCATTCCGAAATTGACCCCAACGGCTAGCTTTGAGTCAAGCTACATTGCACGCCATATTTTAGGCGAGCGAGAAGCGATTGCTTATCCTGTCGTTCCAAATGTAGTCTTTACACTTCCACGGATTGCCCAAGTCGGAGTCACAGTGGAAGAAGCTAAGCAGCAGCTTGATCTCTACCACATCGTGGAAATACCATTTGGACAAAAATTGAAATTCCAAACAAAATTAGAGGAAGAAGCACACATCACCTTTATTGTTGGCAAAGACAAGACCTTAAAAGGAGCAGCACTTCTTGGACATGAAGCAGGGGAATTAGTCAATTTAATCACATTCATCATTCAGCAAAAGGTAACAGCCAAGGACTTAGACCAGATGATTTTTGCCTTTCCAGCCGTTACGAATGGTATTTTGAATGATTTGAAAATGGCCTTGGCCTAAGGAGGAAAGATGACAAAGGTTATTGTAATTACAGGGGCTTCATCGGGTATTGGAGAAGCAACGGCTACCTTATTAGCAAAAAGCGATGCGAAGCTAGTATTAGGAGCAAGAAGAGAAGACCAGCTAAAAGCCATTGTTCAGGCAATTCAAGAGCAGGGAGGCGAAGCTGTCTATGCAGCGACGGATGTGACGAAGCAGGAGCAAGTTGAGGCCTTAAAAGAGCTTGCCTTGAGCACTTTTGGACGTGTGGATGTCTGGATAAACAATGCAGGCGTCATGCCTCAAGCTCCCTTTATGGCTGCAACAGTTCAAGAATGGGAGCAAGCAATTGATATCAATGTGAAGGGTGTCTTATACGGCATCACAGCTTCCCTTCCAGTCATGGCTCGCCAAAAAGCTGGTCAAATTATCAATATTGCCTCTGTGGAAGGCCATCATTCGCATGTTGGAGGTGGTGTCTATTCTGCCACTAAATATGCCGTTCGAGCAATTTCAGACTCGCTTCGTGAAGAAATGGCACAAATGGAGGGCAACCTACGCTGTACGGTGATTTCTCCAGGTGCTATTCAAACGGAATTGGTAGGAACTGTCGCTGATGAGAACATCAAGTCAGCTTATGAAGATTTTTACCGCTCACACGGCATTTCCGCAGAACGAGTGGCGTTAACGATCCAGCAAGCCATTGATTTACCGGAAGATACTGCTTGGAATGAGGTCGTCATGCGTCCGATAAAGCAAGTGCTGTAAATAGAAAAGGAAGTACAAATGAAAAAAATCGGAAACCTCACATGCTTTTTTAGTAGTCTGGTTGTCTTAGAATTTCTCTATATTTTTTATCTGGAGACCATGATGACTGCTTCAGAGTCTACCTCTCGCGTCTTTGCCATTCCTGTTGAGGTGCTAAAGACGGATACGGTTCAATTACTCTTTCAAAATCAGGGTGTCTACAATCTGATGATTGCTGTCGTACTTGTTTACACCCTAGTTTTCAGTAAAAATAAGATTGAACTACTATTTGTAACACTGATTTATATTTTAGTTGTGGCGCTTTATGGTGGCTGGACCAGTGATATCAGTATTTTCTTCAAACAAGGGAGTGTCCCTCTCTTAGCAACACTTAGTCTGGTCTATGATATTGCAAAAAATAGGAAGGATTGAGACATCAATGAAGTGGTGGAAAGTTATTGGTCTAGGGGGAGTTTTTATGTTCGTTCTAGCCTATGTGGGGGCTTCCTTTTACTTTGCGAAAAGTATTGTAAAACCTACTCCGATGACCTTAGCTGAGGAAGAAGCATGGGAAAAAGAACATGGCATGTGGAATGAATTTGACCAGTATGAGGTAGAAGAGTACACCGTTAAGGGGGTGGATGATTATCCCTTGCATGCGGCCTTGGTCAAGGCAGCGGATCCTAATAGTAAAAAGTATGTGATTATCACCCACGGCTTTCGTTCCAATCGAAATGGGGCCGTCAAGTATGTGGAAGTCTATCGTAATTTGGGCTATCACTGCATTATCTATGACGTTCGTGGCCATGGGAAAAACGCTCCTGCTACGGTAACATTGGGCAATGTCGAGTCAAAAGATCTTCTGTATTTGATTGAAGATAGTTACCAACGCTATGGTTCTGATAGTTATCTAGGACTTCAGGGGGAGTCAATGGGTAGCTCCATTTCGCTAAACGCCTTACAATACCAACCCAAGGTTCAATTTGTCGTAGCAGATTGTGGTTTTACCAATCTGTATGACTTAATTGCGGCTGGTTATCAGGCCAATCACGTCAGTTTTCTCATGCCGGGAGTTAGTTGGATGACCAAACATATTTACGGTGTCGATATGAAAGAAACTAGTGCCATTGATGCAGTTGCAAACAATCAAAGCATTCCCATCACCTTTATCCATGGTGCAGATGATCGATTTATTTTACCTGAAAATAGTCAGCAATTGGCGGAGCAAAATCCAACTCCAGACACAGTCAAGTTGGTTGACGGTGCAGCTCACGCAGCATCAAGAGAGGTCTTAGGCGTCGCAGGCTATCAGGCACTCGTCCAGCAAAATCCAAATGTAAAATAGAATTTGAAGTTGAGAGCTATTTCATTCCTATAGTTACAAAGTATAAAAACAAACTAATCCTTACGAACCCAGTGACTCAGTCAGCGTGATGGAAACTGTACCGAATCATCTAATACAAAAATTAAAAGAAACATCTAAAAACCGAATGATGGTTATTTAGTCTCTTTTGAGAAAGTACCAATATTCGGTTTTTATTGCATTATTTTTTATCAAAAGACTTTTTCGATGGGTTCCCCTTTGCTAGCTTGTTTTCTTGCTGATAGTCTATAAACATTTAACTAGGCAACGAAACTGTAGGGAGCGAGGTTAGGACAAAAAGATGTTGAGTTTTGACATTCTTTATCATCATACACTAAACATAAAAAACGAACAAGCTAGCATTCTGAAGGTCAGAAAACGAGCTTTGTTCGCTTTTTGCATTTAGAATTGGATTTTTGTCTCGCTCCTGAGTAGTTCCTTTTTTCAACAGTTCAGCAAGGTAAGGATGGGAGAAGCTGATTTTTGACGAGTGTTAGTCAAAATACAAGAGTTCCTTGCTGGTATCAGTAAAGACTTCAAAACCATTTGCTGTTACGTAGCCACAGTCCTCAATGCGGACGCCGACTTTTCCAGGGATATAGATACCTGGTTCAACAGAGAAGCACATGCCTTCTTCGAGGACGAGATCATTTCCTTCCATAATCGACGGGAATTCGTGGACATCCATGCCGATTCCGTGTCCCAAGCGGTGGTTAAAATACTCACCGTAGCCAGCTTTTTCAATCACTTCACGTGCTGCGCGGTCTACTTCATGGGCTGTCACACCTGGTTTGATAAAGTCAAGGGCTGCTTGTTGGGCTTCAAGCGTGAGGGCGTAAATGTCTTTTTTGAACTGATTCGGTTGGCCAACCGCAACTGTTCTAGTCATATCGCTTGCATAGCCATTTGCCATAACCCCTAGGTCAAAGAGGAGAAGGGCATTATTTTCTACCTTGTGAGGGCCGGGGATACCATGAGGATTCGCAGCATTGTTACCTGTTAAGACCATGGTTTCAAAACTCATTTCAAGTCCTTCACGTTTCATTGCAAATTCAATTTCAGCGATAATATCTGTTTCTGTTTTAGCGAGTGAAATCGCCTCAAAACCTAATTGAACGGCCTTGTCAGCCCATTTTCCTGCAATCATCATCTTTTGGATTTCATCTGCTGATTTGATTAAACGCATGCGGTTGATGATCGGAGTAAGATTGTCAAATGTTGCTTGCTCAAAGACAGTTTTTAAGCCCTGATATTTGGTCAGAATCAGATTGTCAAACTCAAGTCCAACGTGGTTGTAGTTTTTGGCTGGTAAAGCAGCTTTGATTTTTTCCCAAGGATTTTCAGAATCTACATAGCCTACAACTGGAAAAGCAACTGATTGACGAGCACGTTCGGCATCCAAGGCTGGGACAAAGAGGAGCGGTGTGCTTTCTTCGCTGATAAAGAGGAACATTTGGCGTTCATGCGGATCGCTGTAAAAACCAGTCAGATAGTAAATCGAAACAGGATCTGAAAAGACAGCCATATCTAATTCAGTCCTGCGTAACTGTGTCAGTATATCATTGATTTTAGTCATAAAAGTACCTTCTTTCTACCCTTTCATTTTGGCAGAAAATAGCCGAAAAATCAAGGATTTATCGTAAAAAGCAGCAGAAAAGGTAAAAAGGATTTCCTGATAGCAGGTGCCGTTTTCTTTAGATAATGAAAATAGATAGAAAATAAAATGAAAAAGAAAGAAAAACAGCTCAGGAGCAGGATTGGATTCTCCAGCTCTTTTCATTTCCAATGATTTTCTTTGATTTCTCAAAATTTTTCAAAAAAATGTGGTTTATCTCTTGAAAGGGATTTCAAAAAATGATACACTATAAAGAGGTGAAAGCGTAATTTTCATAAAAAGAAAGTGAAAGGAATTTACGATTATGTTGAATACGGATGATACAGTAACGATTTATGATGTCGCGCGCGAAGCAGGCGTTTCCATGGCGACCGTTAGTCGAGTGGTAAATGGAAATAAAAATGTAAAAGAAAACACACGAAAAAAAGTATTGGAAGTGATTGACCGCTTGGACTATCGACCAAATGCGGTAGCGCGTGGTTTAGCGAGCAAGAAAACGACAACGGTTGGGTAGTGATTCCAAATATTGCTAATGCCTATTTTGCGACCTTGGCAAAAGGGATCGATGACATTGCGGACATGTATAAATACAACATTGTCTTGGCAAATAGTGATGAAAATGATGAAAAAGAAATCAATGTGGTCAATACACTGTTTTCAAAACAGGTAGACGGTATTATTTTCATGGGCTATCATTTGACAGATAAGATCCGTGCAGAGTTTTCTCGTTCACGGACTCCGATTGTCCTTGCGGGGACAGTTGATTTAGAGCATCAACTGCCAAGCGTTAATATTGATTATGCCCAAGCGACAAAAGATGTTGTTGAATTATTAGCCAAAAATAATCAGCACATTGCTTTTGTGTCTGGTCCGCTAGTTGATGATATCAATGGAAAAGTTCGTTTTTCTGGCTATAAAGAAGGTCTGAAGGAAAATGGCCTAAAATTCAACGAAGGTCTTGTCTTTGAATCCAAATACAAATACGAAGAAGGCTATGCTCTTGCAGAGCGTATCTTGAATGCGGGTGCCACAGCTGCCTATGTAGCAGAAGATGAGATTGCAGCAGGCTTGCTCAACGGGATTGTCGATAAGGGAATCAAAGTACCAGAAGAGTTTGAAATTATCACAAGTGACGATTCCTTGGTAACAAAATTCACCAGTCCAAACTTAACTTCTGTCAGCCAGCCTTTGTATGACATCGGTGCGATTGCCATGCGGATGTTGACTAAGATTATGCACAAGGAAGAGTTGGATACACGTGAAGTGATTTTGAACCACGGTATCAAAGAAAGAAAATCTACGAAATAAGACTTTTTCCCAAGACAGACTGAGTAAAAACTGTCGTAATTATCAGTCCGAATGGCTGATGTGGTAGAAAAAAGATGAGCGGAGGTTGGGATATAGTCCCTTCCTCTATTTTTATTTTATATTACTCAGGAAATGGGAAGAAGTTTGCTATTTCAAACGGTCGATATGCTGTTTTCATGTCATATTTTCAGTTACTATATTTATCAAAGTAGTGTATAATATTAGTATGAGCACAAAAAAAATAATCAATATGCTAAGTTCTAGTGAGAAGGTCAAGGGACAAGGAGTGTCTGGAGCCTATCGGGAATTGACGAGTTTACTCCGAGAAAAGGGGCAAGACGCTCTTCTTTTAGTGGAAAAGCCATTTGCTCAAGCAGATATTACCCATTATCATACGATTGATCCCTTATTTTATCTGACGACCTTCTTTAAAAAGCGGACTGGACGCCGAATTGGCTATGTCCATTTTTTGCCTGAGACCTTGCAAGGAAGTCTTAAGATTTCTCGTTTGCTACAGGGACTTGTTTCCTGGTATGTGATGAGTTTCTACGGTCGGATGGATGAGCTAGTTGTGGTGAATCCAAGTTTTATCGACGAATTGGTGGATCTAGGGATTCCACGGGAAAAAGTGACCTATATTCCTAACTTTGTCAATAGGGAGAAATGGAACCCTATCACAGATGAGGAAAACAAGGCTACACGTCAGCGTTACAAGATCGCTGAAGATGCATTTGTTGTATTGGGAGCAGGGCAGGTACAAAAGCGAAAAGGAATTGATGATTTCGCTCACTTAGCTCAGGCAATGCCAGATGTCATCTTTGTCTGGGCGGGTGGTTTCTCTTTCGGCAGTATGACAGATGGCCACGAGAAATACAAAAAACTCATGGCAAACCCTCCTGCAAATCTCATTTTTCCAGGCATTGTAGAGGCAGATGAGATGCGGAGACTCTATGGAATGGCAGATGTGTTTTTGTTGCCTAGCTACAATGAATTGTTTCCTATGACAATCTTAGAGGCAGCGAGTTGCGGGAGTCCGATTGTATTACGTGATCTGAGTCTATACAAGGTCATTTTAAGTGGGAAGTATGAATCTGCAAAAGATGTGACAGGGATGGAGGACATTCTACACAAGCTACAGGACAACCCAGAAGAGTTGGCTGAGTTGAGGCACAAAGCTTCCTTGATTTCAAAAGAATATTCACCAGAGGCTTTGTGGAAGATTTGGTCAGAATTTTATGATTTGTAGAATAGCGATTTATCAACGTTTTACAAACTGGACAACCACTGCGCTAAACTGTTAAAGCCAGAAAAGAAGTGAGGCGGGACACTTTTGTCTCAGTCTCTTGAAAGGGGGAGTGCATGAGAATTGGACTATTTACAGATACCTATTTTCCTCAGGTATCAGGCGTTGCAACGTCAATTAAGACCCTGAAAACAGAGCTAGAAAAGCAGGGGCATCGTGTCTTTATCTTTACGACAACAGATAAGGACGTCAATCGCTATGAAGATTGGGAGATTATTCGGATTCCAAGTGTGCCGTTTTTCGCCTTTAAGGATCGAAGAATCGCCTATCGGGGGTTTACAGATGCGCTGAAGATTGCTAGTCGTTATGATTTAGATATTATCCACACGCAGACGGAATTTTCCTTAGGAATTTTAGGCAAAATGGTCGCCCGAGAATTGGATATTCCCGTTGTGCATACCTACCATACGCAATACGAAGATTATGTGCGCTATATTGCAAATGGGAAATTGATTCGTCCCAGCATGGTCAAATACTTGGTCCGAGCTTTTTTCAAGGATTTGGATGGGGTGATTTGTCCGAGCGAGATTGTGGACAATCTTCTGAACGACTATCATATTTTAGTATCAAAGCGCGTGATTCCAACAGGGATTGAATTAGCAAAATTTGACCGACCAGAAATCACGTCAGATATGGTAGCCGAATTGCGTGAGAATTTGGGGATTCAAGAAGATGAAACCATGTTGCTGAGCCTGTCACGGATTTCCTATGAAAAAAATATTCAGGCTGTTATTGCAGCTATGCCACGGATTTTATTGGAAAATAAGAAGGTCAAACTAGTCATTGCAGGAGGTGGCCCTTATGCGGAGGTGTTGAGGCAGCAAATTATGGATTTACAGCTAGAAAATCATATCTTGATGACAGGAATGATAGCGCCAAGTGACACAGCGCTCTATTATAAGGCTGCTGATTTCTTTATCTCTGCTTCAACTAGTGAAACGCAAGGGCTGACTTATTTAGAAAGTCTAGCCTCTGGCACACCGATTATTGCAGCATGGAATCCTTATTTGAAGAATGTGGTGACGGATAAGATGTTTGGTACTCTGTATCGGCGTGAAGCTGAGTTGGCTGACGCGGTGTTGGATGCCATAGTCGTCACCCCTAACATGAATGCCTATCAGTTGGAAAGAAAACTATATGAGATTTCGGCTGAAAATTTTGGTCGTAGGGTCTATGAATACTATCTGGATTTGAAAATTTCCCATGATTTTAGACGGGAACACATCAATGAAGATAGCACAGCAGAAACCTTAATAAAAGAAGCGATTAGTCTACCCAAACGAGCCTTTGTCAAGTCATCGGACACGACGGCAACGATTGTAAAAAAATCCGTAGAGCAAGTAAAATTGATTCGGAATTATTTTGAGGATTAGCATCTTTCTTTTTACAGCGTTCGATTAAGAAGTAGTGGGAGTATGTCTGAACAATTAGACATAGAGAGGATAATTTATTATGAAAGAATTAAAAAGAGATAGTCTATTTCTACTTTTGATAGCGTTTATCTATGCCGGTTTTCCTTTACTGATTCCGTATATCAGTAGTGATTCACTGGCTCAAAAATCACTTTTTGTAAACCATATAATGTTTTTTATTCCTGTCGTCGTTTTTCTGGCTGCTCTTGTCTATGGGATGATAGCTGGTTTTAAAGTTCGGTATGTACTTTTTGTATTTTTTCTCTTTCCTCTAACGATGCTTTTCTGGCAAGAATGGATTTTCCTTTATCAAGTGTTGTATAGTTTACTAGCTCTTTTGGGAAATGGACTTGGTTACTGGATGAGACGTTTGTACAAGTTGGGCTGAAAAAATCTGCAAAACACTTGAAATTTCGTCCAAAGATGCTATAATAGCAATCAGAGACAAGTCTGTTAGGATCTTTTTTCAAGAGAGTGCGTGGTTGCTGCAAACGCATAAAAAGCCTGATAAGATACTCCTCTCCTAGCTTTTATGAAAACATAAAACGGTTGCTACGATAGAGCTGATTCGAGGTGCTTGCCCTATTTCTATGAGGTAAATAGTTGGTCAGCACGAATGAAGGTGGAACCACGTTACGACGTCCTTTTCGGGATGTCGTTTTTTATGTGAAAAGGCGATGACTACTGCTCTATGAAAATCACTTGCTTCACAACTGAAAATTGTGATAGGTCACCCAGATGAAAGGCGATGATTTTTAAGGAGTTTAAGAAAGGAAGTTGCGATGAATTCTACAGTTACAGCTGATAAGCTCAAGTGGACGAGGGAGCCTGCTGCCTACAGTCTATCAGATGAGGAAATCACGATAACGACTCTGCCGCATACGGATCTTTGGCAGCGAACCTATTACCATTTCCGTAATGACAATGCCCCAGTGCTACAAATGGAGACAGACGAGGAATTTTTCTCTTTTGTCGTAAAGACGCAGTTTGATAGCAAGCATCGGTTTGATCAATGTGGTGTTGTGGTTTATCTAGATAGTGAAAATTGGCTCAAAGCCTCGATTGAGTATGAAAATGAGACCATTCAGCATTTGGGGAGTGTCGTGACCAATCAAGGCTATTCGGACTGGGCCACGACAGAGATTGCAGCAGATGTAAGAGAGATGTGGTATCGTCTGAGTCGCAGAGGTCAGGATTTCCGTCTTGAATGTTCGACAGATGGCCAGCATTTCCAGCAGATGCGGATTTGTCACTTGCATGAAGCGAAAGAAACCATTTCTTTTGGTATCTATGCTTGCAGTCCAGAAGATTCATCTTTCACCGCTCGCTTTACCAACCTATCCCTAGGAGAATGCATGTGGCTGGCTCATGATGGTCAGGCACCTGATGACTTCGTTTAAATTGATACTAGAAAATAAGGAGAAAAACATGATAAAGATTACATTTCCAGATGGCGCTGTGCGCGAATTTGAGTCTGGTGTTACAACCTTTGAGATTGCACAATCAATTAGCAATTCTCTAGCTAAAAAGGCACTTGCTGGTAAATTCAATGGCAAATTGATTGATACCACTCGTGCGATTGTTGAAGATGGTTCACTTGAAATCGTCACTCCAGACCACGCGGATGCGCTTGACATCTTGCGTCACTCAGCAGCTCATTTATTTGCCCAAGCAGCCCGTCGCCTTTTCCCAGACATTCATTTGGGAGTTGGTCCTGCGATTCAAGACGGTTTCTACTATGACACAGACAATGAGGCTGGACAGATTTCAAACGAAGATTTGGCTGCCATTGAAGAAGAGATGAAGAAAATCGTCAAGGAGAATTTCCCAAGCATTCGTGAGGAAGTGTCAAAGGATCAAGCGCGTGAGATTTTCAAACACGATCCGTACAAATTGGAGTTGATTGAGGAGCATTCGGAGGACGAGGGTGGTTTGACCATTTACCGTCAAGGAGAATATGTAGATCTTTGCCGTGGTCCTCATGTGCCGTCAACTGGTCGTATTCAAGTCTTCCAATTGCTCAACGTAGCAGGTGCTTACTGGCGTGGAAATAGTGATAATGCCATGATGCAACGGGTCTATGGTACAGCTTGGTTTGACAAAAACGATTTGAAGAAATACATCCAAATGCGGGAAGAAGCCAAAGAACGTGATCACAGAAAACTTGGTAAAGAGCTTGATTTGTTCATGATTAGTCAGGAAGTAGGACAAGGTTTGCCTTTCTGGTTGCCAAATGGAGCGACAATCCGCCGTACCTTGGAGCGCTATATTACGGATAAGGAGTTGGCTTCTGGCTACCAACATGTTTACACTCCACCACTTGCTTCCGTTGAATTGTACAAAACATCTGGTCACTGGGATCATTATTCAGAGGATATGTTCCCAACCATGGACATGGGAGACGGTGAGGAATTCGTCCTTCGTCCAATGAACTGTCCACACCATATTCAAGTCTATAAAAATCATGTGCGTTCCTACCGCGAATTGCCAGTTCGTATTGCTGAGCTTGGGATGATGCACCGCTATGAAAAATCAGGTGCCCTTTCAGGGTTGCAACGGGTCCGTGAAATGACCTTGAATGACGGACATATCTTTGTCGCGCCAGAGCAGATTCAAGAAGAATTTAAACGGGCGCTTCAATTGATTATTGATGTGTATGCAGATTTCAACTTGACAGATTACCGATTCCGTCTGTCTTATCGTGATCCAGAAGATACACATAAATATTACGATAATGATGAAATGTGGGAAAATGCTCAATCCATGTTAAAAGCAGCCATGGATGACATGGAATTGGATTATTTTGAAGCAGAAGGAGAAGCTGCTTTCTACGGTCCAAAATTGGATATTCAAGTGAAAACAGCTCTTGGAAATGAAGAAACCTTATCGACGATTCAGCTGGATTTCTTGCTTCCAGAACGTTTTAATTTAAGCTATATTGGAGCAGACGGAGAAGAACATCGCCCAGTTATGATTCACCGTGGAGTTATCTCTACTATGGAGCGTTTCACTGCTATCTTGATTGAAACCTATAAAGGTGCCTTCCCAACTTGGCTTGCCCCAACTCAGGTCACCTTGATTCCTGTTTCTAATGAAAAACATGTGGACTACGCTTGGGAAGTCGCTAAAGAATTGCAAAATCATGGTGTACGTGCCGTTGTTGATGAGCGAAATGAAAAAATGCAGTACAAGATTCGCCAAAGTCAAACTGGTAAAATTCCATACCAATTGATTGTCGGAGATAAGGAAATGGAAGACCGTGCAGTTAACGTTCGTCGCTATGGACACAAGGAAACGCAGACAGTGAGTCTTGCAGACTTCAAAGAGCAAATCTTAGCAGATATTGCAAACTACTCCCGCGCCCCAAAAGATGCCTAGGTAGCGGAGCAACAATCGAACTTTCGAATCAATCGATTTTGTTGTGATACCCCACACAGTTGATGAAATCTTCAGCTATGTCTGAAATTCTGTTAGCATAGACAAAACAATAGGGGCTGAGAAAACTCAGTTCCTATTATTTTATAGCTCGTCATTTTTGGATACCCAATCGCTACTCAATGAAGTATAGTGAATTGAATAAAGGTTAGGACATCGTTCAGTCGCTTTGATGAACGCCAGTTCTATCTACAGCTCCTTGCTTTGTCCTATTCCTTTCTCAATCTACTATAACTCTATGAATAGTTTTTAGAATTGGAAAGGAGGAAATCATGTGGCAAATCTTATCGAAACGCAAGTGGGAATTTAGCCAGATAGGGCTGGAAGAACGCTACCGTATAGCAGGGCAATTTTTAGCTTTAAAGGCTCAAGGCTGGTCAGACCAAGTCCTGACTAAGCTAGTAGCCTCAAAATGGGATCTGGCAGACAGTCGGATTGGCTCAGCTTTGTTTCGTGAGCTGTGGCAGTTGGAAAAAAATTATTTGCCTCCTAGACAGCTCTTGGAGATTGTCATTGCTATCGTGGGAATGCCAGATGATGTGTCAGGAGAATTGGCTGAAAATCAAGCCCTAGTCGCTCGTTTTCATCCGAATCTTGCTCCTCATGATCCTTTTTGGTGGGACTTGTCCCATGTTGTTGATCAAACCTTTCCAGGAACGAGTATGGCAGAAAAAGACTTACTGGCAAGGAAAGTCCATCAACTGCGTTATGTTATCTCTAGTCAGCAGGCCGAGTATATCCGCCAGTATGTGAAAAAAGTGGGAGAAACAGATAGCCGTGCTCTTGCACGTTATCTGCGAAAAATCTATCCTTGGTGGTCTTGGAAGAAGGATTATACAATCGGAACGTCTGCTCGCTTGCATAACAAGCTCAAGTTTGAAAATGGTGAAAAGCGGTATCCGTCAGGCTATTCGTCCTTTAATATCAAGATTTTGATTCATTTTCATACGGAATTTATCCTTGACAGTAGAGGTAACTTTCTCAATGAAATGGATGCTCAGAAAGTAGATGAAATCGGGATTGTCAATGGGGCTAGTTTTAACTATGGTAAGGCTGGTAAACGCCACTGGGACTTGGATGTTGATACGGTTGGCCCTCATGATCCCGTTTTTCGAAATCAAGCTACCAAAGGCTTTCGAGCGCCCAATCGTAGCGGTAAATGTGAAGCTGATTATGACCGTAGCTATTTTAACCCGCAAGGATTGTATGCGGAAAATGCCCTATCCAACTATCAACAGACCAAGTTGGTTGTAAGAGAGTTTAAACGCATGATGAGGGGAGATTGAGACCAGAAAAAGATGGGACGATGCTGAAGAGCCTGGTAAGATGGATTCGATAACAACGCAACAACCGCCGAAGAAATTCTTCAGCGGTTGTTGCGTTGTATAAAGTATAGAAAATAAATTAGTGAGTGAAATCAAGTACCATCCGACCTTGAATCGTTCCTTCAGTCATTTCGTCAAAGATAGCAGGAGCGTCTTCGACTGGACGAGTTTGAACGACTGGGACAACGAGTCCTTCCGCCCCAAATTGGAAGGCTTCTTCGAGGTCTTTGCGAGTTCCGACAAGAGAGCCAACGACTTGAATGCCGTCAAGGACAGTCTTGACGATGCTGAGGTCCATCATTTCAGATGGAAGACCAACAGCTACGACACGGCCGCCAGCACGGACACTATCGATAGCTTGGTTAAAGGCAACTTTTGAGACAGCTGTTACAACAGCGGAGTGAGCACCGCCTGTTTTTTCTTGAATCAGACCAGCCACATCTTCTACCTCACGTCCGTTGATGACGATGTCGGCTCCGACCTGTTTCGCTAATTCTAATTTATCATTATTGATATCAATGGCGATAACATGGGCGTTGAAGACTTTCTTCGCATATTGAACAGCCAAGTTTCCAAGTCCACCTGCTCCAAAGAGAGCAATCCATTGACCTGGAGCGAGTTGAGCTTCTTTGATGGCTTTGTAAGTCGTTACGCCGGCACAAGTGATAGAGCTTGCTTGGGCTGGGTCGAGGTTTTCAGGAACTTTGACCGCATAGTCAGCAGTGACGATACATTGTTCAGCCATTCCTCCGTCAACAGAGTAACCAGCATTTTTCACCGTACGGCAAAGTGTTTCGCGACCTGTATTACAGTATTCGCAAGCACCACAACCTTCGAAGAACCAGGCTACACTAACACGATCGCCGACTTTCAAGCTTTTCACATCTGGAGCGATTTCTTTGACGATCCCAATTCCTTCATGTCCGAGGATACGACCAGGCACTTGCCCAAAGTCACCGTGAGCTACGTGAAGGTCTGTGTGGCAAACACCACAATATTCAATTTCAACGAGGGCTTCGCCAGCCTCTAGTGGACGCAGTTCTTTTTCGACAACTTCTACACCAGTAGATTCAGGATTTACAACAACAGCTTTCATAACGTTTCCTCCGATTTGTTTTGATATGTTCATTATATCACAAACTTTTCAAAAAGCAAGCGATTACAAAGGTTCTATTTTTTTATTACTTGACATGTAAAATAAAAGTGCTACAATATGACTGAAAAGCCGATTTAGCTCAGTTGGTAGAGCAACGCACTCGTAACGCGTAGGTCGTAGGTTCGAGCCCTATAATCGGCATCGTTTCTGATTCATTATGGAAATTATCGAATGGTACGATAGCGCTGAAAAATACCTCTTGGCAAAGGAAATGTTGGCGGATTTGCCGGAATGGTTTGGAATTTTAGAGAGGTGTGACAGTTGCTTTCGTGCTTCGACTGTGAGCAGGAAGTTCATAAAACTGGTTAAGAAATTAGTTCAAGATAATAATAAGAAAAAACAATACCGACAGATGAAGTCACTGAAAAAGTCAGAGTGATTGAAAATGAATCGAATCATCTCATACAAAAATGAAAAGCCGAATGATTGACACTTAGTCTCTTTTGAGAAAGTACCAATCATTCGGCTTTTATCGCATTATTTTTATCAAAAGACTGTTTCAGTAGACGCCAGACGCTCCAGACAGATTAGCCGATTTTCATCACAATCAGCTGCATTCTGTCTGTTTTTCCTGGCATCTGTCCTAATGGAGCAATTCTTTTTCAAGTGCCAGTGTATAGTTCTTATACAGTTGATGAGTTTCGGCGAATTTTCCTTCCTTGATGAGCGTGAGGCAAGGGAGAATCAAATCTTGGTAGATACTGTTGAGGAGCTCTGCCCTGCGGTCGGATTGTTGAATTATTTTGACAAGCTGAGGGGCGATTTGATAATAATGCTCAACATCTTTCTCGCCTTCTTCGAAGGTGAGAAGGTAGCGATCACGAAAATCTCGTAAGGCAGTTAGTTCCGCGCCTTCATCTGCCAATCCCATGTAATCTACGGTAGCAGTCGTCAAATAGCAGCCACCAGTTTCCCTAATCTCGTAGTAATCCACAGGATCTCCAAAGAATCCTGTCTTACTCTTGATATACTCTGTCGCTTCTCGCTTTGTATCAAAGGACATAATCACCTTGCCCTTGCGCAATACATCATAAGCAATCTATTATTCTCCTTTGGTGAAATAGCAAGGCCGTTGTAAACGATTCCAAAGAGAATGTCAAGGGGGAAAATAAGAAATAAAGGTTACTAATAGATTTTCCTTACATAACGGCCTATTATCCCCACTATTTCCCCTATTGGAGCGAAGAAAAAGGGTTAGTTTCTCTATTTTTTTGGTAAAATAAGAGTAGCAAACAATTATAGTTAGGAGGTGTGGATTTGGAAATTGATAATCGTTCTGTTCGCTTAGGTGATGAATTGAAAAAAGTTCTGCAGCCCAATAGTCGGGTGAAGATTGCAGCGGCAACTTTTTCCATGTTTGCTTATAAGGCTCTCAAAGAAGAGCTGGAGCAGATAGAAGAGTTGCAATTTATCTTTACCAATCCAACATTTGTCACGGACGGCAGCAAAAAGGAATTTCGTGAGTATGCGATTCCCAAGAAAAAACGGGAACATTCTGTCTTTGGTGCGGCCTATGAACTAAAGCTGATGAATGAGTTGACCCAGAAAGCTCTGGCACGTGAATGTGCAGACTGGGTGCGACGCAAGGTTCGGTTTAAGTCCATCAATGTTGACGAGGAAATCAACGATGGCCTTCGGATTGAGACAGAAAGGGAAACCTATGCTGTTGACCGCTTGAGAAACTTTGATATGAAAGAGTTGGGCTATGAAGCGTCTCGCTTTAAAATGACACGCAATCTCTACTCATCCCCGCAAAGTCAAGCCTACTTGCAGGAATTTGAAGAAAATTGGCAAGACGATGAGTATTTCCGTGATGTGACGGAGGAGATTTTGGACAATCTGAGTCTGGCCTATAAGGAGCAAACGCCTGAATTTCTCTACTATGTCATGCTCTACAATATCTTTAGTGAGTTTTTAGAAGATGTACAAGAAGACCACTTTCCAAATGAGGGGGTCAAATACCGTGAGAGCAAGGTCTGGAATCTGCTCTATGATTTCCAAAAAGATGCGGTTGTTTCCATTATTTCAAAATTAGAAAAGTACAATGGCTGTATTTTAGCGGACTCGGTGGGACTGGGGAAAACCTTTACTGCTCTAGCTGTCATGACCTACTATGCTTATCGTGGCAAGCGAATCTTGGTACTCTGTCCGAAAAAGCTGGAAAACAACTGGAATATGTACCGGCATGATTACAAGAACAATCCGATTTACGACCGCTATTTGCAGTATGATGTCCTTTATCATACGGATTTGAGCCGGGAGAAGGGACAGTCAAATGGGATCGATCTGGCCCTCAACCGTTGGGATACCTATGATTTAGTCGTCATTGATGAATCGCATAATTTCCGCAATGGTGGCAATGAGACGCAAGAAGATGGGCGGGAAAATCGCTACAACCGCTTGATGAATCGGATTATCAAAGAAGGGGTGCCGACCAAGGTTCTCATGCTATCCGCAACACCGGTGAATAATCGCTTCAATGATTTGAAAAATCAGATTGCCCTTGCTTATGAAGGCGATGTTGCAAAAATTGATGATAAGCTAGAGACCAAGTCTTCGATCAACGATATTTTCCGCTTGGCCCAGATGGAGTACAACAAATGGGCAGACTTACCAGCAGAAGAGCGGACAACCACGCGTCTCCTCGAGCGTTTGGATTTTGACTTTTTCAAGGTTTTAGATAGTGTCACCATCGCCAGAAGCCGCAAGCATATCCGAGAATTTTATGACAATCAGGCAATCGGTGATTTTCCAACTCGTCTCAAACCGAAAAACTACTATCCAAATCTGACAGTAGACGGGGAGAAGGTGACCTATAAAGAGATTTATGGCTTGCTGTCTCGTCTCAATCTTATGATTTATCAGCCGAGCTTTTACATCCATCCATCTAAGCTGGCCAAGTATGACCAGTCTGGCGGAAAAGGCTCCAATCTGACGCAAATCGGCCGTGAGCGTGGTATGCAAAAGCTGATGATGATCAATCTCTTGAAACGCTTGGAAAGTTCTGTCGAAGCCTTTCGCTATACGATGGTTGAGGTGGTCAAGGCCTACATTGACAAAACCTTGCAGGCGATTGAGCGGTTTGAGCAATCGGGTGCCCAAGGATTTATCGAGGAGTTCAATCCTGATGAGGCTGATTTTGACATGGAAGATAGCAATACGGACTACTTTGTCGGCAAGAAAATCCAAATCGCTCTTCAGGATATGGACTATCTAAGCTGGAAAGTGGAGCTGATGGAAGACGCTGCGATTCTTGCGGAAATGGAGCAGTTAATCCAGCAGATTTCCCCAGCAAATGATGCGAAACTCCAAGAGCTCTATAAGCTCATCGATGAGAAGATGGCACAGCCTATCAATGAGGGCAATCAAAAACTGATTATTTTCAGTGCCTTTGCGACGACCACCCACTATCTCTACCAGCATGTGAGTCGCTATGTGTCTAAAAAGTACGGCCTTCATACGGCTCAGATCTCAGGAGTGACAGGCTTTACGACGACTTTGCCGACCAAGCACAAGGATTTGAATTCCCTTTTGACCTATTTTTCACCCCGGTCCAAGTCCAAGGAACTTCTCTTTCCAGATGATGAGGGAGAAATTGACATTTTGATTGCGACCGATGTGATTTCAGAAGGGCAAAACTTACAGGATGCGGATATGCTGGTCAACTATGATATCCACTGGAATCCAGTCCGCATTATCCAGCGTTTTGGACGGATTGACCGGATTGGGAGCCGTAATACCTACATCCAGCTGGTCAACTTCTGGCCCAATATCGAGCTGGACGAGTATATCGATCTCAAATCGCGTGTGGAGACTCGGATGAAGATTTCTGTCTTGACCGCCACAGGAGATGACAATATCTTGTCAAGCGAGGAGCAGGATGAGACCAACTATCGGAAGAAACAGCTCGAACGCTTGAAAGAGGAAGTCGTGGACCTGGAAGACATGAGCGACGGGATTTCCATCATGGACTTGGGCTTTGAAGAGTACCGCATGGACATGCTGCGTTATCTAAAGGAACACCCAGACCTTGAGCGAGTGCCAAAGGGCTTGCAGACAGTGGTGAAAGCAAGTGACCAGCACCCAGAAGGGGTCATCTTTCTCTTGAAAAATGTCGCAGAGACCAAGGGACTCAGTCAGAAAAATCGTCTGCACCCTTACTATCTGGTCTACATGGCAGAGGCCGGTCAGGTGGTCATTCCTATCTCAGAAGTCAAAACGATGCTGGAAACCATGCGTGCCTTATGCAAGGGGAAAAAACAGCCAGATGATGACCTGGTCCAAGTCTTTAAGCAAGCTACCAATGATGGGCAGGAGATGTCGTCTTATTCGGACTTGCTCCAGCAAGCCATTGAGCAGCTGGTGGAAAGTGATGAGGCTTCCTTTATCGACTCTCTCTTTAGTGCTAGTCAGCTGGACTTTGGTAAGGGAATCGAGGGGATGGATGATTTTGAACTCATCTGTTTCTTTGTCGTCATTAAGGGAGGCGACCAATGATTACGCTACCCGAACGAACAAGACTGCCCCAGGAGCAGGTAGTCTATGAGCCCCACAAGCGGGGCAATAGTGCCTTTTTTGACCACTTAGAGCTATCGCCCAAGGACAGGCAGGAGCTCCGCAGGCAAATCGGAAAGCTCAGCATCACCCATCTCATCGATACAAAAACGACCAATATCCCGAGAGGGCAGCTGGTAGAGCAGCTGGTCGTCATACGAGTGAGCCTCTTGAGTACTCAGCTGGACAAGGACTTGCTGAAGCAGCTCGATATGCGTTTGAAATTCTATCCCCTCTTTGTCCTTGCCTATCCAGATGGACGAGAGGAGCTACTCATCCACTACAAGGAGGCACTGAGCCGTGAGGTGGACGGTCGCTACTTTCGGATAGAGAGGACCTTTACCAGTCAGGAGGAGTTGGAAGTCCGGTTTGAGGGGAGAAGTCTCGATGAGGTCTATGCTTGTCTTGTCAAGGATATTGGGCAAGAACAGCTGGTCGCAAAGAAGAGCCAAAACCTCAAGGAAGTCATCGAAAAAAGCAATCAGCTAGCAAAGCTGGAAAAACAAGCGAGTAGCTTAGATAAGAAAATGCGTCAAGAAAAATCGACCAAGAAGGCCATGGAACTACGAAAGGCCTACAAAAACCTACTACTACAAATCAAGGAAATCAAAGGAGAATAAAAGAATGAACGAAAACATGCTAAAAAATAGTCGGGGGGGGGTAACCTTTCTAAACTAAACTTAGAAAGTCCAAACCTCACCTCCCAGTATATCGACAAAATCGGTCAACTTTTTCCTGAAGTTCTGACAGAAAGTCGTGACGAAAACGGTCGCTTGCAGCAGGCGATCAACTTTGACAAGCTCAAAGACCTACTCTCGCACCAAATCACCGAAGGCCGAGAGACCTATGAGTTTACTTGGGTCGGCAAGCGTACTGCCATGGCAGAGGCCGCCAAACCCACAAGCAAGACATTAAGACCAGATCTTGATGAAAGTGTTGACTTTGAAAAGAGCAGCAATGTCTTTATCACTGGGGACAATCTGGAAGTCCTGAAAATCCTACAGGAATCCTACCTTGGGAAGATCGATATGATCTACATCGATCCACCCTACAATACCGGCAAGGACTTTGTCTATTCGGATAAATTCCAAAAGACACAAGAAGAACTAGATGACGACATGGGTCTACGCGATGAAGAAGGGCGACAAGTCGTCGGTCTGACCAAGAATGAAAAAAGCTCAGCCCGCTACCACTCGGACTGGCTCAATATGATGTACCCACGCCTCCGCCTTGCCCGCAACCTCCTAAAAGATAGCGGCGTTATCTTTATCTCGATTGATGACAACGAACAAGCCAACCTAAAAGCCCTCTGCGATGAAATCTTTGGGGAGGAGAATTTTGTAGCGAATTTAGCTCGTAAAGTAATGGAGGGAGGGAAGTCAGATTCTAAAGGTATAGCTATAGAACATGAATATTGTTTGGTATATTTAAAAAAGCATGGTAGAGAGTTAAATAAAAAAACTAGTGAGAGACTATCCCATTATAATAAAAAAGATGATTTTTTTAATGAAAGAGGGTATTACTATCTAAAGCCTTTAGAAAATGGTGGTTTAGGTTATGTTAAGTCATTAGACTACCCTATACAAGGTCCAGATGGACAAGATATATATCCTGGAGGAGTTTATGGAGATAATGGCTATCGTTGGGTGTGGGGAAGAGCGAAATTCTTAAATGCTTTAGAGTTAGGAATGATTGAGTTTGTGAAATCACAGAAAGATTCCTCGAAATATAAGGTATATTATAAAATTTATGAAAAAGTTGACACAAATGGAAATAAATCTGAACGAACTTTACCCTACTCATCTCTTTATCTAGATGGTTTTACTAATAGACAGGCTGTAAATGAAATAAAAAAATTATTCAATAATAAAAGATATTTTGATTATCCTAAGCCATCAAATTTTATTAAAGAAGCTATAAAAATGTCTGCTGATGTTAATTCTCTCGTCCTCGACTTCTTTGCTGGTTCGGCAACAACGGCAGATGCTGTCATGCAGTTAAATGCTGAGGACGGTGGCAATCGTAAGTATATCCTTTGTACACTGGATGAAGCAGTTGCCGATAAGTCGCCCGCTAAAGAAGCTGGTTTTGAGACTATTGACCAGATTTCACGGGAGCGGATCCGCCGTGCGGCCGCCAAAATCCGTGACGAACAGCCCGATAAGGCAGCTGAGCTAGACCTAGGCTTTAAGGCCTATCGCTTAGATAGCTCCAACTTCAAAGATGTGACGCACAAGCCAGGGGAAACCAGGCAGCAAAACCTCTTTGATGAAGTTTCAAACATCAAGGAAGGTCGGAGTGATTTGGATATTCTCCTGCAAGTCATGCTAAGCTGGGGGTTGGAGTTGTCTGACACCATTGAAAAGAGAGTGATAGAAGGAGTCACGGTCTATGATGTGGCTGAAGGCGGACTACTCGCGACCTTCTCTGACCATGTACCAGACGGCGTTATTCGTGTTATGGCACAGGAAAAACCACTCCGTGCCATTTTCCGCGACAGCTCCTTTAAGACCAGTGCTGAGAAAATCAACCTCACCGAAATCTTCAAAGAACTCTCACCAAGCACCAAAGTAAAGGTGGTGTAGGGGGATGGTCATGGATTGTAAAATTTTATCTTCTTTCTTATCACAATTATCAGTAAGTGATTGGACTCAGTTGGGAGGAGTTGTTTTAGATTTTGTTGGGATTCTTGTTGCAATTTTTTCGTTAAAGAAGGTCTATAAAGATAATTTAAAGCAAAATTTGTTTACGAGAAAGCTTGAACTCTATGTAGAAATAACGGGATGTATTGAAAATTGCTTAAGAGACCACGATAAAATCGGGAAATGGTCTGATGAAGCTATGCCCAATATCAAAAAATTAAAAGCCAAATCGTATTTTGTCGTGGGTAAAGACTTTTATCAACTATTTTCCGAGTTTGTAGATATAATGAGTTTTCAAAATAGACATTTTTCAAAGGATTTTGCCGTTTATTTGGAAACTTTAAAAAGAAGTATGAGATGGGAAACAGATCATTTTTCTGACATTTCAAGGAAAGATATAGATAAAATTAGGAAAGAAGAGAGCGAAAAACACTCTAATCCTGACTTTGAAAATCAGACAAGACAAATGGAGAAAGATACTAAAAAACAGTATGAGGAAGAAGGGTTAAAACCAAGTACTATTGATGAACTTGATATTCGACCAACTTTAAGATCGGATGAACTTGAGAAGCTAGCGAAACGGTATAAAAAAGAGTTTGACAAGTAAAAGTATACTCCCCCCTCTCCCAAATCCCCAGCGGCAGCGGCAAGGACACTTTCTGGCTTCCCTGACCGCAAGGCTCGTCAGCAAGCACACTTTCTGGCTAGCCTAGGAGCTAGGGAGAGAGGAAAAGAGATAAACCGACAAAGCTCAGAAGAAAAAATAGAAAGAATAGAAAAAATACACAAAAGGAGTAAGAAATGGCACAAACCTATGGAGTAAAAAGTTTAACAACGACAACATTAGACAATGCAACCTTTTTTCAGTTGATGACAGAGAGTAAGGATACGATATCAGCCTTTGCCAAGGCTCATGCCAAAGAGAGCGTCTATCATCAGCAGTTGGAACAATTGACCAAGCTTTTAGAGAGCTACCAAGTCGCTCTGACCCCAAAAAGTGCGAGTAAGACCGTCAAGAGCTTGGAGCTGGCAGACCAGGAGCGAGACGATGCCTTGACCACGCTCACTAGCTTGATTCGAGCCTTTTCTCGGGTGAAAGACCAAGGAGCTAAGGCAGCCTATGAGACCCTATCCACGGTTCTCAAGCAGTACAAGGTTGAGACGACCACGAGCTATGAAAAAGAAAGTGCAGGGATTAGCCAATTGCTCAAGGCTCTTTCAAATAGTGCCTGCCAAGAAGCTCTTGAGCAGCTTCATCTGACACTCTATGTCGAGCAACTAAGCTCAGCACAAGCGAGTTTTGACAGTGCCTATAAGGCACGATTGACCGAGCAAAAGGAGGTGCTTCCGAGCCAGACCAAAAAACTCCGTGCCCAGCTAGCAGAGATTTACACCTTCTTGGTCGACTTTACAGCTATCATGGCTCATGCCTATCCAGACAGAGCCGAGCTTGCGGATCTCCGTGACCAGCTCAATGTCATCCGTTCCCGCTATAAGAAACGGAAAGTCACAAAGACCAGTGAGGTAGCCAGCCATGAAACTGCAATTTAAACACCAAGGGTTCCAGCTGGATGCGGTAGAAAGCATTGCCTCCCTCTTTCAAGGCCAGCCCAAGGAACAAGGGCAACGCTACCAGCTCGATCCAGGTCGAGGAAAGGCTGATGAGACGGACTTGATGATGGATGGATTTGGCAATACCCCTATTCGACTGGATGAACAGCTGGTGCGAGAGCAAGTCCGCACCCAGCAGATTGCTCAGGGCTTGGAGCCGTCTCAAAAGCTCCACACGGACATGGTTAACGGACGGCTAGCCTATCATTTCTCTATCGAGATGGAGACAGGGACAGGAAAGACCTATACCTACATTCGAACCATTATGGAGCTGAATAAACGCTACGGCTGGCTCAAGTTTATCGTTGTTGTGCCTAGTGTTGCCATCAGAGAAGGGGTGCTCAAGTCCTTTGAGATGATGCAGGATCATTTTCAGATGGAGTATGGCAAGAAGCCACGCTACTTTGTCTATGATTCGAGCCGTTTGGGAGATCTTGATACCTTTGCCAATACATCTGATATCCAGGTCATGATTATCAACTCCCAAGCCTTTAATGCCAAGGGCAAGGACGCAAGACGGATACACATGGAGCAGGAGAGTTTCCGCTGGAGACGGCCGATTGATGTGATCGCGAGTATGAGACCCATTCTTATCATCGATGAGCCCCAGTCTGTGGAGGGAAAGGCGACCAAGGAGCGGCTCAAGGACTTCAAACCGCTCTTTACGCTCCGCTATTCTGCTACGCACAAGGAAAAGTATGATATGGTCTATCGCTTGGACGCCATGGACGCTTACAATAAAAAGCTGGTCAAGAAGATTGCGGTTAAGACAATCGAGTCTTCTGGCACGACAGGAACCAACGGCTATCTCTATCTACAAGATTTGCTTCCTCAAAAGTCTGGTGCCCCCAAGGCCAAGATTGAGTTTGAAGCCCGCACTCAGTCAGGAGTCACACGAAAGACCAAGACAGTAGAAGAGGGCTTTGACCTGTATGCCGAGTCAGGTGAGCTAGCTGTGTACAAGGGCTGGACTCTGAGCCATTTTGATGCCCGTGATAATCGCATCCAGATTGGGGTAGATAAGCCGTTACATAAGGGGGAAATCATCGGCGAGCAAAACGAGGACGACTTGCGGATCTTGCAGATTCGTGAGACGATTAAGACCCATTTAAAAAAAGAAGCAGTCCTCTATCGCAAGGGGATCAAAGTCCTCTCGCTCTTTTTTATCGATGAAGTAGCTAAGTATAAGCAATATGATGAGCAACACAATCCCTTAAACGGCTCTTACGCTAGGGTATTTGAAACAGAATATAAGACTCAAGTCGCTGACTATCTAAAAGAGCACCCAGAGGGGCCTTACAGTGATTACTTGAGAGAGGCAGGTTCAGCTAGTCAGGTACATGCGGGGTATTTCTCTGTGGACAAGGTTAAAAAGTCCACTAAAACGATTTTTATCGATTCAAAGGGCAAGGGCGAGGAAGGTATTTCTGAGGATAAGGATGCCTATGACTTGATTATGAAGGACAAGGAACGCCTTTTGAGCTTTGAGGAGCCAGTTCGCTTTCTCTTTTCTCACTCGGCCCTGAGAGAAGGCTGGGACAATCCCAATGTCTTTCAGATTTGCACCCTTCGTCATACAGGCTCTGAGACAGCCAAGCGTCAGTCGATTGGGCGAGGCATGCGTCTAGCGGTGGATCAGGCAGGCGTTCGGCAGGATGTGGACTTGCTCGGGGCAGATGTCCATCAGATTAACCTACTCACGGTCATCGCCAATGAAAGTTTTGACAGTTTCTCACGAAGCTTGCAGGAAGAAATCCGAAAGGAGCTGGCCGATCGACCAGACAAGGTCGATACCGCTCTCTTTATCAAGTACACGGTACTTAAAAATGCTGCTGGTGCTAGCCTAGAAATGACCGAGGAAGTAGCACATAAGATTATGGATTATTTGATTCGTGAAGATTATCTAGATAGAGACGGCAAGCTGACAGAGGCCTGCTATCAGGCACGAGAAGCCAATGCCTTTGTATGGCCAGAAGAAGTAGCAGACTTTGGAGACCAGCTTTTGGCAATTCTTGATAGCGTTCATGATGGTAGTAGTTATCCAGTCGAAAATGGCAACCAAACCAGCATTGTGCTAGGAGATGAAATCAACCAAGAAAATCTGAACAAGGCTGAGTTTCTAGCACTGTGGAATAAAATCAATCACAAGACAGTCTACCAAGTTGCCTTTGATGATGAGGAGTTGATTGAAAAAGCGGTGAAGAGTCTCAATCACCACCTCCATGTCAAGGAAATCAGCTACCAAATCCGAGAGGAAAGTCTGGACAAGATTGACAAGGAAGGGCTCTCTTTTACCGTCGCAGAAAACAGTATCCAGACGCAGTATAGGAAGCCAACGGACATCGAGACGACCTATGATTTACTGGGTGAGGTGACCGAAAAGACCCAGCTGACCAGACGGACAGTGGCACAAATCTTACAAGCCATCTCGCCAAAGAAATTTGACCTGTTCCAAAAAAATCCAGAGGAGTTTATTCAAAACGTATCGAAGTTGATTAACCAAGAAAAGGCGACGCAGATTATCGAGCATATCGAGTATCACATGATTGATGAGGTCTATGAGACGGATGTATTTACGGAAAATCGCTTGAGTGCGAAGATTGGGGATGACTATCTTTTGGAGTCTAGAAAAGGCATCTACAACTATACCAAGGTCGACTCGAAGATTGAAAAAGAGTTCCAAAAGGATTTGGAACGGCATGAGGAAGTCAGTGTCTATACTAAGTTGCCGTCTGGATTTTTCATTTCAACACCACTTGGCAAGTACAATCCTGACTGGGCGGTGACCTTCAAGGAAGGCAGCGTCAAGCATATCTACTTTGTGGCAGAGACCAAGGGCAGCATGTCGAGTCTTGATCTCAAGCAAGCAGAGCAGTCCAAGATTGCCTGTGCAAGGGCACATTTCAAGAGCCTGAGAAAAGCAGGAATCTTGGAAGACGATACAGTTTATGATGTGGTAGACAGCTATGAAGGCCTGCTATCCATTGTGCGAGAGTAGGAAGAACATATGGAAACAAAAGAATTTCGCAAGATTGTGAACGCTCTTAAAAAACGTTCGTTACCAGAGAGCTACAAGCCGGAGTTGCTGGCTTCTTATAAAGCTGGACGGCTAAGCAGGCAGGATATGTTTGAGCATTTAGCGTCGCAGCTTGATAGGGATAAGTATTGGTATGTTGGTGGCAACACCTTCCTTTTTCTGAGTGTGCCAGAGCGCATCGCGATATTGACTGACATCCTTGGCAATGATTCGGTCCCTCTACTGATGGAAAAAGTAGAATACTCCTTTAGGGATTGGGATGATGAAGAAGAAAAAGTGCAAGTAGTGTGGGATGATGAAGAACAAGCGCAAGCAATGTGGGACATACTGCATCAGGATTGTTCTGGCCTTTCCGAGCGTAAGACAGAGAAGTTGCGCAAGTGGTTTGAGTATGAGATGTACTTCAACGTGTTCGAATTCCTAGTGGAACGATTTGTCAGCCTATGGCCCCGCTATCCCTTTGTCATGGCTGAGATGTTCAAGGAGAGATTTTGGCAGAATCGCGACTATAGCGAGCAAGAAGCCTTGTTACAGTGTGTAGGTATATTCAGCCCTTCTCCTTCCTTGTCTACTAGAAAGAAAAAGCGCTTGATCAAGGATTTTGTCACTTTTACGGTGGAAGAAGAAGAGGTGACAAAGGAAGTGATGCGTGCGAGGCAGGCTTTTGAAGAGGAGTTGTTCCAGCAGATTTTGGCGCAGAAAAAAGAGTTTGGTAAGGTAACGATTGATTTTTACAAAACAGTACCGCATTCTTTGGTTGAAGACTGTGTAGAGTATTACAGTTCTCTCTGCTGGTGGCTGGAATTTTCTGAGGTGTCGCCTGGTATGTATAGATGTGCTTTCAGTTTGTCTTGGAACGAGCCAATTCACATCGAATCTCACCTAAAGAACGAGTCAGAACTGGTTTTTTACAACACTGTTTTGGACCAGATGATTCTCGCTCCCTATCCAGAGAAACAACGAAGACACTGGCAGCAGCTGTTTCAGGCAGATAGGCAGAACATAGACCGGATCTTTAAGGAGATTTTAATCTATCTCTATCAAGGTGGCGGTTTATACGACCTCGTTTACAGTTTTTCAAAAACGCTCGAACCAGTCTTTAAGCTGTTAATTCTCAAACAAATAAGGGGCATCATTCCATCAGAGATACCGTTAGAAGATCGTCTGATTATTGCTTACCGGGAATCCCTCTATCCAGTTCCTGAGCATGAAAATGGTGAAGAGGGGCAACCAGAAGGAGCCGGCGTAGAAACAGGTGAACAGTTGCTTGAGCGCTTGAAATTACAAACCCTCACAGCAGCAAAAGAAAAAGAGCTCGTCGCAACATTGGCTCCTGAATCGCTAGAACTGTACCAAGAAATCCGCAAAAGAATGGACTATGTGAGACAGAAGTGTGAACAGATGTCTGGCAGTCGGGAAGAAGTTTTGGCACAGTATGAAGCCAAAAAGCAGGATTTTTATCATCAGTTACATGCCTATCTCTTGATTTGTCACCGGCCATATGACTATTCGGATGCCCAAGAGCTGATGCAGCAGCATCATGCGCGTTTGGAAGTTTTTTCGGATGATTTGCAAAAGTGGATTAGGGATCTAAACGAGGAAGAGCTGAGTGATTTTGAGATTAGTATGCGCATGATTTTTAGCAGTATGGAGGACGAAGATGACTAAAAAGGAATTACGGCTGTATTTGCTTATCAGTGTTTTTGCAAATGCCATATTGCTCCCATTCTTTCTCATCAACATGTTGGAACAAGAGATCAAGACTGAAATGCGTCAATCGGCTAGTCCATCTACTAGCCAGTCATCTAGCACAAGCTCATCAATGCCAAGGAGCTCAACGTCCAGTACTTCGAGCACAAGCTCATCTAGTAGTTCAAGCACTAGTAGCGCTTCTTCTACGGCTACGTCAACGACTAGTTCTTCTACTACAAGTCCTTCTACAGAAGCACCTCCAGCTCCTGTATCTAGCTGGGCTTCGGAGGTGATTGTTGGCATGCCTCAAGAGTTAATCGACAGCTGGTCAGGGGAAAATGCGGTGACAGGTGAAAAATATGATGTGAGTTTTCATGTCACTGGATTTGTCGTTGCACGAACGATCTACGACGAGAACCGTCATGGGACAACTTTCAGTGGTATTACGGGTCTGGAGCGAGTCGGTGACCACCTATTTCGCTACCAGTTAGCTGCGGGAGAGGATGCTAGCGCACTTATTGTTGGAGGAGGGATTGGTGGCCATAGCGTCAAGTTTGATCATGGGATTCGTATCATTGATGCAAATACTATCCAACCTGTTATTTGGCAGGCTAGCATTACGGAAGACTTTAATTATGCCAACCCTTTGCCAGGCCCTCTATTGACACGAAGAGGAAGCTAGCTTTTGGTAGACGAAGATAGTAGAGACATGGTACAATGAGATGAAATGGAGGGTTATATGGCAAAGAAAACATCTTCTTCTGATGGTGCTAGGAGTTGTATGGGATTGACACTTGGCTTAGCATGCCTCATTTGGTTGTTGGGGGTCATCTGGAAGTTTCTATTAGGGGGCGCTCTGCTAGCGTTAGTAGGATGGGGAACCGTCGTGTTACTAAAACGATATAAAGAGACGCAAATCCGCCAACTAGGAACATTGATGGATCAGATTTCAATTGATTATGCAAAGTGGGAGAGTCTTTCAGCTGCTGGTGAAGAAGCGGCGCTCAAAATGGGGCTAGAAAAAAATCTTCGAGATAACTTTGAAGACTTAAAACTTCTTCTCGGTCGGTCAAAAGTAGCCGATGATGTCTTGAAAAGAGCTACTGACTTGCTTCAGCTAGAAAAAAATCTATCGCTTCCTGCCACCAAATCAAAGGGGCCTGTACAGAAACAAGAAGAACCGGAAGTGCAAGAAGTGCACGCCACCTCAGATAGTTCTTCTCCAGAGCGAGCTGAGATTGTCCAGTATGCTCCGGAGATTGCAGAAACCTATGCCAGTATCATGGTAGATCACGAAGCTATCCTCCAGAAAATAGAAGAATTGGAGGATGGCCAATCCGAAGAATTATTGGCCTTGCATATGGTTGATATGAGGAAATTTTCGGATGTTTTAGATGGTTATTTGAAAATAAAGAAAGAACCGAAGAATTACAACCAAGCGCAGGAGCGCTTAGATAGAGCGAAAAAAGCGCTGGAAAAATTTGATAAAAAATTGGATATTTCATTGCGTTTACTAAATGAAAATAAACTACGAGATTTTGAAGTTAGTTTACGGATGATGGAACAGGAGGCTAAAGAATGAGCGAGTTTAATTTTGATTTAGATGAAATTGCTTCAAATACAATCAAGACGGTCGATAAAACGACAGAGATCATCAGTAATCAGTTACCGTCGGACAGGAAGGAGTTGCGTTTTTTAACGACCCTGAGTCCAGAACAACAAGAGGGCATTCGGCAACGAACCCCTCAGTTGGTTGACAAGTTTGTCGAAAACCAGACCATGCTCTTGGATTTTGGGAAAGAAGCTATCGAAAATGTCAATAATATTATCAATCAGCTGTCGAGAGAACAGAAAAATCTTCAAATTCCACAGGTAGATGATTTATTTCTTCAAGTCCATCGTGAGATGAATGGATTTGTCGCAAAATACAAGGATGCCAAACCGGTTGAATTGGAGAAAAAACCGAATCTTTTCCAACGGATGTTCAAAAAAACAAAAAATTCCTTGGAGGAAATGTATCTGACCTCTCAGTCGATAGAGGATCGTTTGGATAGCATAGCTGCTAGTACGGTCAAACAAGAGGATGATTTGGCTCGAAACATTATTGCGGCAGAGCGGTTGATTGAGGAAAATACCCAATCAATCGAAAAGTTGGTCGGTGTGATTGCCTTTGTTGAATCCAGTTTGGAAGAATCCAATCAGCGGGCAGTTGCATTGCAAGGTGAGATGGCTCAACTAGATAGCAGCAGTCCGGTATACCATGTCAAATCGGAAGAACTGGCTCGTATGACAGAGGTAGTGAATATGCTTGAGCAACAGCGGACAGAACACATGAATCGTCTTTATACTGCTTGGGCGACGACACCAGGTCTCCGTAATTTGGTCAAGACCTCTTCAGATATCCGACAAAAATTTGGTATGGTTCGCCGACATACGATTCCGCAACTGAAGCTAAATCTTGTGAATATAGGATTTATGCAGCAATCACTCAAAGCTGGTATGACGATAGATGCTATTGTCAATGCCAATAATGCCGCAGCTCAGATGTTAGCAGAAACTAGTAAGGAAGTTATTCCCCAGCTTGAACGCTCAGCGCAGAATCCAACCATGTCTATAGAAGCTGTGACCAGTTTGGCGGAGAGCATTGTTGCCCAAAATGAGGGGATTATAGCAGCTATCGAGGAAGGACGCAGAAAACGGCAGGAACTAGAAGCAACCATCCTTCGTTCTGCTGAGGTTATCAATGATTCCAATAAACTTCGTGATGAAAAAATCGTCCAAGCCCTTTTGAATCAAGGGCTGGAAAACCAGAAAGAAGTTGATGGAGCGAGTGAAGAAGGGATGGGAGCAAACTAGTCCAGCCCAAGATTAGAATAAAAGGAGTGGGACAGTCGATTTCTACGAAATCACGATTGAGTCCCACTCCCTATTTTTGGCTAAATTAAGAAGCTATATTCATAAATTATACATTGACTTATGACACGAAAAAGATAGGATACAGATTTAACTGATGGAGGATGGGCTAAGCTTGAGTCCTATTTCTCAAACCACAGCACCTAAATGAAGCCTTATTGCAACAGTTTTGACGAAATGATGACTGAGGAGTTCTAGTGTCCAGTCGATATTTCTAAAAAATCAAAGGAAGCTGGCAAATTATTCCCAAGCGAGGGGGCAATCGGACTTACTCTTGCTTGAATCACTCTAGATAATTAGCTAAGAATGTTGAAAAATCAGTAGCTTCAGAGGTTGCTTTTGTGAAATGAACATGCATTAGTCGGCTTTTAAGGACTTTATGATGTTGGGAATACAAGTTCTAAAATGAAGACTTCTTCCGAGTATTCTTGTCCTACCAGAAAGAAGTCTTTTTAGATATTTCAGATTAGTTTTTTGTTAAATGAGTTACACCAAATGCAGTTTGATCAGTAAGTACATATCCATCTTTCTTGCCAAGTCCCCAATAGATTTTAGAGCGAAAACAGAATATAAATACGATAATGAACCAAAGTACGGCAAGAGCATAGTCATACCAGATATACATTTTGCTATCAAATACATTTATGAAATAGTATAAGCCAATAGGCCCTAGTCCCAAAATTGCGGTAATTAAGCCAGCATTGTAAATGCTTTTTAACCTTAAATTAAATATGGAATGCATAATGACTTCCATTAAAAGAAACAACATGGCAGATAATGTTAGAAAACGCACATTAGGTAGTAAAAGTGGGAATACATAAACTAAAATTAGGAATGTCCAGTTTCCAAACATCGAATTGAGATTGTTGCAATCCCACTTGGTTTTATCCATCTCATTGTTGCCAAGGAGT